>NZ_CAWPQZ010000006.1:0-146980 GCF_963889785.1 Vibrio sp. S12_S33
TGGGGCCTGATGGTGAAGAAATTTTCTGTGACGAACATGGCCGCGTCAAACTGCATTTCCCGTGGGATAGATATTCAAACGGCGATGAGCACAGCTCATGCTGGGTGCGAGTGTCACAAGGATGGGCAGGCAGCCAATACGGGATGATGGCTATCCCAAGAATTGGTCATGAAGTGATAGTATCGTTTTTAAATGGCGACCCAGACCAACCGATAGTGACAGGCCGCACCTACCATGCAAGCAACAAAGCGCCCTACACGCTGCCAGACAACAAAACCAAAACCGTGCTGCGCAGTGAAACTCACCAAGGTGAAGGATTTAACGAGCTGAGCTTTGAAGACCAAGCGGCGCAAGAGAAAATCTACCTGCACGCGCAAAAAGACTATGAAGCGCTAGTGCTCAATGACGCCACCAGTCACATCAAACACGATAATCACCTGACGGTGGATAATGACCAGTTTAGCCATATCAAAAATAACCAACACCTAACGGTCGAGGGCGAAAGCCGTCAGAAAATAGCGTTAGATCGTAGCCTTGATGTGGGTGATTCACTGCACCAAAAAATCGGTGAAAAAACGGTTTTTGATTCAGGTAATGAAGTGCACCTTAAAGCAGGCAATAAGTTGGTGTTAGATGCGGGTAATGAAATCACTATTAAAGCCGCAGGCAGCTTTATTAAAGTCGACTCGGGTGGCGTACATTTGGTGGGCTCGGCAATCAACCTTAACTCTGGCGGCAGCGCAGGCAGCGGCTCGGGTTATGGCGGTGTTGTAGCGGCGTTGCCGAATCAAATGATTGCTGCACCGCCAGCACCTAACCCATTACCATTACAACTATCAGCCGCAACCATGTCCACATTGTCCATCGCGAATGTGCCCATGGCAAAAATGTGCCAAAGACAAAGTGATGGGTCATGTCCTCGAGAAGATTGTCCGTGCGAACGAGGTGCCTCATGAATCAACCCAAGGTTGTTAATTATTGGTTAGTGGTTGATACCATTCGTATTCCTGATGCGATTGATGTTCTTACTCGGAATATGGCTGTTCAGCAGGCGATTGTATTATTTGCTGGTTCAGATTTTGATTACTTGAATGACCAAAGCCCATTAGTTGTTAATTTGGGTAGCGATAAGACAGCATTAGATAAATGGTTAACGCTGCCTTACTTCGATTCAAGCTCGGTTATTTTTGAGCTTGATGCGAGTCAAGATGGCTCTGCATTTAGTGAGCATTTACAGTCATTACTCCAAGTTAAGATCGACAATAAAGCCTGCTTTTTGCGTTTTTATACCAATGTCTTTTGGAATCAGGCTGCATCGCAACTTAATGACATCGATATTGCGACCCTTTTAGGTTCAGCTCAAGCAATTCATTGGGTTAATCATGCACGTCAACGGCAAACGCTTCATCATTCACCTATTCAGCCAGAGCAAAGCCAACCTTTTACTCTGACCTCTCCTATCTTTAAGCTGTGGGTATAAACATGTCCAATAATGCCTATACGATTTTAAAAAATGATTGCTTAAGCTTACTTGCTCAGCGTTTCAATATTCCTCTCGATGAGCTGATCAAACTTAACAGCGAACAAATTAAAGATCCTAATCTGATTTATGAAGGTAACGTCTTAAAACTGCCGCTAGATCTAACCAAGCCAATTGAATTTGACGGTTCGCGTATTGAATTGGTTGAGCCGCCAACGGCTTTGAACGGTGGAAATGATACGTGCCAACCGCCCAAGCAATACGATGATATTTTGTATGTTCCTGCTCATCCTAAAACGGGTAAAAAAGCTTGGTATGCGCTGACTAAGCAAGCAAAAGAAAAAGTTGAGGAAGAAAAGGCGTACATGGCGCAAGCCATTGTCGAGAATGATTCACAAGCCACGATGAAGAATCTCAATAAGTTGGGGTTGATCTCAAAGTTTGCCGCCAAAGTTCACGAACAGTTTATGACGTCAGACGATGCTGAAAAATATCAGGCACTGCTGCTTGCTAAGTTGGTGATCAAAAATGAAGCATTCAGAGTTGATGGGACCAATCCGAATGATTATCTGATCACAGTGGCTAGACTGATTGGCGTGTCGCTGGAAGAAACTCGCGAGAAGTTATCTAATCGAGAGCAAGCAAAAAATACCCATTTATACTACGGAAAGTTCAGCTCTTTATATCGGCCATCACCAGAAGGTCCTTTGTTCGAAAAAAATATTAATCAACAGTTACGGGCACTGGTGATTAAAAAAATTGAAAAAGAGGTCGAAAGCCTAGAAAAAGCCGCTGAAAATGCGGCAAAAAATCATGTTGCAGATGATGGCAGCAAGTTTATTTATGATAAAAAACTCGAATATTTTACCAGTAGCCACCAAAAGAACTTGGCATCTTGGATACAGCAAGTGCACCTAAACCGTGATAAATCAGATCAAGAATTGCTTCGCAGCAGTTATCAACAGTCTCGTGCTTATTTAAAGCAGTGGCCAACACAGTTGCAGCAAGCTCTAGAGCAAGGCTCTCGCATGTCTACGCTCGATAGTAAAGAGCAGCAAGCATTTCTTGATAAACAAAAGCTGTTTGTGTGTGCGATAAACTTAAAAAACATCAACCATTATGGCTTAGTCGTTAAAGAGCAATGTCTAACCTTAGACCAATTAGAAGGTGAGTCAGGCGTAGCTTGTGGTCCCGAAGCATTAAAAAAAGTGAAGAAATGGCGAGAATCGGGGGATGCCTTAGACATCATCAATGACAGTCAATTGATCAAGGAGTTATATAAGGAAACCGTAGGTGATCAATTTGACAATGATAGTTTGGACGCCAATCTCAATAGCATTATTAAAGGACCTGCGGCGTGGTCTTACTTCACGGCAAAAGCACTGATCGCGGTCGTTAATGCCACGGTTATTAAGCACAAAAAAGCATTGTCACAACTCCTTGGCACAAGAAGTTCAACACCTATTGATGAACTTTTTAGGCAATTACTTTGGGTTAAAAAAATCGCTTTAGCTCGGTTAAATTACCTAAAATCTCAGGCTCAAAAAAAGGCAGCGCAAGGCGCTGATGGATTAGTGTTTACTTTGGGTAACGCGAGCCAGATACCGCCGGCTCTTACCTTGTTATGGGATGAAACTACGTTTGAGCCTAAGGAAAAGCATAAGTCTGGTTTTATTAACAAAGCCGGAACCAACGACATTCAAGCGGTGGAGTGCTGTTTGCTCTCAGATGGCAAAGTATTCTACATCCGAGGTCCACACTGGTTAATACCGGAAACTAATGGAGATCCACTGTCTACCTTAGCGGCGGGGCACGTTCGAGTCATTACTGAAAAAATCACCTTTAATGCGCCGCAATCAAACGGAAAAAACATTGTAGAAGCAGGGTCTGTGGAGGACGCACTTAAAGCGCTCACCAAACCTGAAAGTACAGTAGATTTAATGCCATTGAAAGCCAGTGCTGGGTTTGATACTGCTTTTTGGCAAGATAGCTATCATTACCAAGGCGGTATTGGTCCGAATGGTGAAACGTCCGCCTATTCTGTTGACGCTGGAGCGCAGTTGCTGCGTTTATCAACCAAGGCGGAGACCGAACTGAATACCCCTTTAAGCTCCTACCAAAATTTAATCAAAAAACGGCGTGATATCGGCGGCTCAGGAGCAATCTCGGCTCAATTCACCGCCTTGCAAGGTCAGCTCAGTTTTTCATTTTGGCTCCCGCTTGTACCAGAAAATAAAATGGTGAAGGAAGAGCAGGTCGAAAAAGTGAAAGGACATGGGGTTAACTTAACTTATATCGATAAATACAATCATGAACACACATATGAAGCCGGTGATCTGCGGGTTTGTATTGCCGGTTCAGTTTATGGTCTGGCGGCCGCTTCATGCCAATTGAGTGCTAAGTTGGCAATCGGCCCGAGTGATGTGAGTGAGGGTTTTGGTATTAAAGGCAGTACGGTAGGGCTATTGGATGCCAATGTTTACAATGGCTATGCCTTACCCGGAGCGAACCTTGCGAGTGCCGAAGCTGCTGGTTATGCAGGGGAGGCCGCTGTTTCTGTTGATGCGTTTGCTGGAGTAGAAGCAGGAGGCACTTTAGGTGCAACGGTTTATTGGGCCCCACCTGCGGTAAAATTTGTTACGCAGAGCAACGCGCCCAAGGTACCGAAAAAATTAGGATCGATTGATGGTAAACTGTCTGGCTCATTTGGCGCAGGTTATCACGCTGAGTTTCGCTTGCTGATTCAAGGTGGGGTTATCATCTTGGTCGCTTCTGCGGGGTTGGTAGTTGGGCCCGGTTGCAGTGGTAAAGTGGCGATCAATCTGGATGCCTACGCCGCCGATGAATTTATTGGTTGCTTACTTGGGGTATTAAAGCAAAGCCATTTCCGCCGCTTAGCGATTTTTGGAGAAGCGGATGCCAATGGCGTCAACGATAGTTTTAACGAACTCAATGACCTTATGACACTAGCTGTAGGCTTAGGTTTAAATTTGGCGCAGGTCCTTCTTATGCCTGTAACGGCGTTAGCGGGTTATAAGCAACAGGTACTGAGTCAAGAATATGCGCCATTTTTAGCAAGACGTATGTTTTCTGATGATCCGTTAACCATAAATCAAACAAAAAAATGGATAGCTCAATTACCACCAGAGACGTTAAGCAACTTATTTATATCTTTATCTCAGAAGCAAAATAGAGGTACTGAACGCTTCACCGCGCTAGAAAATAATCTGAAACAGGCAGAGGCAATTGTACAAATTATGCAATGGCTAGCGGCAGATAAGAGTGTTGGTGAGGCAGCGAACCAGAGACAGTGGAAAGAAACTCTGATTGCGATGGGCAAGCTTCCCGCAGGCAAAAAAGACCATCAGGTTGAATGGCAAACCTATCAAGCGCAGTGGCTTAGATTGGCTAGGTTTGTGCTGGCTTCTGATTTCAGCGAGCGTAAGAAAATTTCTAATGATTTTGATATAGCGAGTGAAACGCTTTGCAAAAACATGGTGCTAACTCGTTATGATGAATCGTACCAAAGCGGTTTGTTGGTGGGCATTAAAAAAACGACCCAGTATTTTGCTTACCCGATAGACCTTGTGCAAAATCCGGAGGTAGGCCAAAAAGTGCAAGTATGGCTAGAAACAGAGTCACATTGTGAGCTAGTGAAAAAGAATGAAACTATTATCAATTGGAGTATTAATGACGCTTTATCTTAATCGGCTTGTCCGTCTTATCTTACTGCTGAGCGTTATGGTTGGGCTGGTTGCTTGCAAGCCTAATCCACAAGACGATATTGCCCTATTTCAGCCATTTATTACCGAGAATATTAATCAGAAATCAGCTGCCCCTTATATTTCGAGCACCGTAAAGCCTGGAGATAAGATGTATGACATATTGGTTAATATTCAGCATGGAGATACAAAGTCAGCCTATGAAAAGTTGATGATTTTAGTTGATCAAAACGATTATGAAGCCCAATTTTGGGTGGCAAAAATGATTTACCAAGCGAGTGTTAAGTCTATACCAAGAGCTATTAATCTGTATGAGCTTTCCGCTAATCAAGGGAATCCATATGCGTATTATGAATTGTCACCATTAGGCAAAGGATGCTTGGCGTACTTTGGTGAAAGAACGTGTACTGAAGAAAATTTAAATAAAGCCATCGAGCTTTTCAAACCTCTTGCCAAACAAGGCGATTTACGTGCTCAATATTTTTTACTAAAACAGCAACAATTAGACCAATCAAAAGAGACTAGAGCTCAGTATATTCAAGAAGTGATTCGCTTTTCTCAAGCACATTATTACCAACCCTTGATGGATTATGTCAACACCATTTTAATTTATTCGCCGAGTAAAGGTAAGTCTGAAGCAAAAACACCAGAGCAATACCAATTAGCTATCGATTTGTTAACGGTTGCGGCCAATAACAATTATATACCTGCCATAAATAAATTATCCTTCTTGTTAGAGGATACAGCACAGGCAGAGAGTGAGATATTAATAAATAAAGCTTTAAAGCTGGGTTCTACAAGCACAGTAAAATATAAATACCATCGTTCTAATCGAGGCAGTAAAGATGAATATTTCTATAATGCTCTCTATAAAGGTTTATCAGGACAATATGCTTTTGATGTTCATACTTTGAATGAAGAAGAAAAAGCAAAGATAAATGAAAAAGTTAAGTTATTCATGAGTGACATAACGCCAATGGTATATATCGATGGCTTTACTAGCCGTGATGACTGGGTGGATTGATATCTATCATGAATCTTTATCCTGATCGACTTGTCCGTCTTGTCTTGCTGCTGAGCGTTATGGTTGGGCTGGTTGCTTGTAAGCCTAATCCACAAGACGATATTGCTTTATTTCAGTCTTTTATTACCGAGAATATTAATAAAAAATCAGCTGATCCTTACATCTCGAGCACTGTAAAGCCGGGAGATAAAATGTATGATTATTTAATCAGATTGCAGCATGGCTCTGTTAATCCTGAGATATTAAGACCTTTGATTGTTCAAGGGGATACTGATGCCATGGTGTGGTATGCCAGAATAAAATTAACGAGCATTCAGAAGAGAGGCGAAGTTATTTCATTACTACAGAAATCGCTGCTTGAGGGCAACCCTTATGCTGCATTAGAACTTTCTGATAAGGGTGAAAGTTGTGCTTACTTGGGAAATATAAAGTTAGATCAGCAAGTAGCGGAGTCGCTTGGACATACATCCTCCTCCGAGGCTAATGTTTGTAATAAAAATAATATAAACCTTGCGATTGAGGGTTTTCAAAAACTTGCCGCACAAGGCGATTTACGTGCTCAATATTTTTTACTCAAACAGCAACAGTTAGACCAATCGAAAGAAACTAGAGCTCAGTATATTCAAGAGGTGATTCGCTTTTCTCAAGCACATTACTACCAACCGTTGATGGACTATGTCAATACCATCTTAGTTCGCCCACAGGGTAAAGATAAGTATGAAGCTAAAACACCAGAGCAGTATGAGTTAGCTATTAACTTATTAACAATTGCTTCAAATAACAATTATATTCCAGCACTAAAAAGACGACTAGAAGTTGATGTCGACGAAGAAAAATTTAATCAACTCATGGAGCAATTGACTCGTCTAGGATCCACATTTGAGATATATGAGAATTATTTTAATAGTCTGGATGAATATGAAAGATATTATCACTCTACGCTTTTTAAACGGTTAACAGGTGATAATAAATTGTCATCTTCTTATAAAGCGACTGATAAAGAAGAAAATATTGTCAGTGAAAAGATTGAAAAAATAATAAGCTCTATGACACCGATGGTATATATTGATGGTTTCACTAGCCGTGATGACTGGGTTGATTGATATCTATCATGAAGCTTTATCTTAATCGGCTTATCCGTCTTGTCTTGCTGCTGAGCGTTATGGTTGGGCTGGTTGCTTGCAAGCCTAACCCACAAGATGATATTGCCCTATTTCAGCCATTTATTACCGAGAATATTAATCAGAAATCAGATGATCCTTATATTTCGAGCACCGTAAAACCGGGAGATAAGATGTATGACATATTGGTTAATATTCAACATGGAAGACATGATTTAGCCGCGACTAAATTACAAGCTATGATTGAGGGAAATGATAGTGATGCAATGGTTTGGTACGCAAAGCTTATATATCGCTCCAGTATCAATAATAGGCCTAAAGCGTTGTCTCTTTATCAAACAGCAATGGAGGATGATAATCCTTATGCCTACATCATGCTCTCCCCGGGTTTAATCAGTAGTGGTTGTGCTAGATATTTTGGTGAAAAAAACTGTACGCAAGAACATTTCAATAGAGCCATCGAGCTTTTCAAACCTCTTGCCGCACAAGGCGATCTGCGTGCTCAATATTTTTTACTAAAACAGCAACAGTTAGACCAATCGAAAGATACTAGAGCTCAGTATATTCAAGAGGTGATTCGCTTCGCACAAGCACATTATTACCAGCCGTTGATGGACTATGTGAATACCATTTTAGTTCGCCCTGAGGGTAAAGTTAAGTATGAAGCTAAAACTCCAGAACAATATCAATTAGTGATTCAGTTGCTAACAATTGCGGCTAATAACAATTATATTCCAGCACTGAAAAGACGACTAGAAGTTGATGTCGACGAAGAAAAATTTAATCAACTCATGGAGCAATTGACTCGTCTAGGATCCACATTTGAGATATATGAGAATTATTTTAATAGTCTGGATGAATATGAAAGATATTATAACTCTACGCTTTTTAAACGGTTAACAGGTGATAATAAATTGTCATCTTCTTATAAAGCGACTGATAAAGAAGAAAGTATTGTCAGTGAAAAAATTGAAAAAATAATAAGCTCTATGACACCGATGGTTTATATCGATGGCTTTACTAGCCGTGATGACTGGGTGGATTGATAACCGACGACAGCAGTACTTAGACTCACTTCTCTGCGCCCCATTTGGGGCGTTTTACTATTTATTTGGATCCTACCTATCAACCTCATATACACTGATCACTTATTTTCTTAACTGGATACACTGCTATGATCACTGCTCTCTATGCCATTATCCTGACGGCAATACTGATTTGGCTGGCTGTTGAAGTCATCAAACAACGTCGTGCTAACCAAGTCAAATACGCCGATGGTGGTGTGCCAGCATTGCAGTTGGCGCGTAGTGCGCAGGGTAATGCGGCTGAATATATTCCTATCACACTTATCTTAATGGCGTTATTGGAATCTAATGGTGCCAGTGTGTGGTGGATTCATGGCGTTGGTATGGCGTTCGTGATTGGTCGCATATTACATGCAAAAGCCATTTTGAGTGACCAATTAAAAGGGCGTATTGCGGGCATGAAATTAACCTTTGCTGCAATGGTTGCATTAATGGTGCTCAACCTCATTTACCTGCCGTTTGATAAAATCCTAGGTTAATCACTCATTCCTGCAGGTTAGGATGTGGTTTGCCTTGGTAAGCGGGCAATTCTCTACGCAATCCTTGAAATGTGGCAAAAGCGCTGTTGACGGAAAGCTTATTCACTAGCCAATCTGGTAATGCCCCTCCTGGGTTGGCGAAGGCGATGTAGTCAATGTGCGTCATGCCATCGGTTAGTTTCTGCAGTGTCCAGTTCGCTTTGACCTGCGTAATTCGAATATAACCACTTTGCTCTGGCAAGTAATTTGGTGCATCGTAGATTTCTAACCTTAATGCGCCATCTTTCAGCGCATATTTTGAATATGTCACCATATCTCTGTCTTTAGCGGGCCAAGGCGCGGAAAATTGTGTGTATACAACGTTCTCGTTTGCAGACAACTGCTTAAGAACTTTGCTGTGGCTGACGTTATCTATCCACTTTGGCACACGTTCGCTATCTTCCAATAACAGCAAAAAAGCCGAATACGATGTCGGGACAAACATTTGGGTGCGGATCTCCACCAAACCATCGCTGTGATTCCGTGAGTGGAGGGTTATGCCATTGTCCGTTTTTATAAACTGCCACTCTAAAGAGGGGGCAGCACTGGTGGTGATTGAAAAGATCACGCACACCAACGACATCCATTTTGTCATTCGTTTATCCCTTTTTGGTTAACGCAGCAGTATTGAACGCAGTGGTGTTTTTTCTATTCCTATTACCAATAATAGAGTAAAGATTACGGTGCCAGTAAACACAAACAAATCTCTCATGCCATCTTGTAGTGCTAATATTCCAGCGATATTCATCATTGAAATCGCGACAAGGAGGTGGCTGACATAGACACCTAAAATACGCTGTGAAAGTGCAAAAACCCAAGGCGAGTTGCCCCAGTTTGGTTTGGCTAATAAGAGTAAAAAACAGCCTGTTGCCCACAATGGTGTCGTAAATAGGTAGTCATTGGCATTAAAGAGTTGGTCATGGGGATGTAAGGCGTAGGCTTCGGCCAAATGCATGAGTAGGCCTAAACCAAGCATGACGCATGTTTTCGCAGCACTAAGTTGATAGGCGTGTTGACGAATCATGAAGCCGATGCTGACCAATAAGGTGCTAAAAAAAGGGCCATTACGAGTAAAAAAGGGCGCACTTAATTCCGTGACTGCTTGATAACTGCCCGTCAGTACGCCGTATATATAGAGCGCTACAGCAAGCGGGATAATCAAATTGGTTCGTTTGGTTTGTAGCAACCAAGCCAAAATCGCCACCGCGAAAATGAGTGCAGGAATAAACCATAAGTGCACCAAACCACCTTCAAGTAGGGCATCTAATGGGCTACTCAACCAATAATCCCAATAGCCAATTCGTTCAGCTAAATAGCCGTCTTGAGCAACGGTTGGCCAGTCAAATGGTACTAATAAGCAGATCACACTCCAAACAACCCATAGGCGAAATAAAGGTCGAGCATAACGTTTTAACGTGACAATCGGGCTTGCGACCAATTTCGGTTGAATTAAATAACCAGAAATTAAGAAAAAAAGAGGTACAGCAAAGCGCGTCAGTTGATTAAAGACATAGCCAAACCAAAGCTCATCCTGATAGGTAAAATAGGAAAGAAACATTTGGCAGTGTAGGGCAATGACGGCCAAAATCGCAATGACTCGACCGAGTTCCAAACTCGCAATTTTTTGAGAAGAAGACATAACAGACATTAATGAAAAATAATAAATCTAACGCTACTCGTTATCGCCATTCAAATTCCAGTAAAACTTAATATTTGTTTGAATAATCAGCATTTTATTTTTTTGATTTGTGAGCGCAGGCTAGTATTAAATTAGTTGCAAGCTCGACAGCACAAAAATTCCTAACGTGCAGGTGAACAGTGAAAACACAGTTGTCAGTGCAATGATGTTGGCGGCCAATGTTGCATTACCTCCCATAGCTCTTGCCATCACATAACTGGCTGCGGCGGTGGGGGAGGCACTCATCAAAAATATTAAACCGAGTTCCAGCCCTCTAAACCCAAAAAATAGAGCACCAGAGGTGATCAGCAAAGGAGCTAACACCAGTTTGTAACCGGTAGCAAACCAAGCAGGAGCTTTATCACTTCTCAACGAGCCAATATTTAGAGATCCACCAGTACACAGTAGTGCCAACGGTAGCGTCATGTTGGCGAAATATTGGCCAGCATCGGTCACCATTTTAGGGATTGGCAGTGAAAGAGAATAGCAAATAACACCTAGCAAAATACCGATAATCAGTGGGTTTTTGGTTAAGGTTTTTGCGATAACCCCCGCCGCTTTGATGCCAGTACTCTCACCTTGTGGAGTCAGGGCTATCACCGCTTGAATATTGTAAAGCACGGTCGTCGCGGCAACATAAATCGCTGCTAAGGCTAGGCCTGGCTCACCATAGGCATTGGCCACATAAGCAAGCGCAATAATCGCGGTATTGGCACGAAAGCCACCTTGGATGATCACCCCATGATCTTCTGAGCGATGAAAAGTTTTCTTGGTACACACCACCGTGAATAAGAAAAACAAGAAATTAGCAGATAGCCCATAGATTACCAACGTCGCACTTGAAGCAAAGTCATGCTCAGACTTGACGATACTCAGAAATAGCATCGTAGGTAGTGTGACTTGAAAAACGATGCGTGAGGCAACATCAATGAAGTTGTCGTTAATCAACCCTGTGCGTTTAAGTATCACCCCTAGTACCAACATCAAACAGATTGGGCCTGTAATAGATGCTGAAAACAGAAGCTGTTCGATAATACCTGCCATATCAATCCCTTGAAGTTGATCACAACCGAACCATTCTTCCACATGTCGCGAAGACTTAAAAATAGAATTTGCAGCATTTCAAGTTTTATTCAATGCTTTCAATATGATCTCTAGGCGTTGGTGGCTCGTAATAAACCGTTTATGGAATATAAATACCTGTAGTGGCAGATAAGTACGTGGAGAAGGGTTAATGCAATTTGAAACGGTTCGCTTGATTCTTGGTGATCAACTCAACAGTGAACATTCTTGGTTTCAGCAGGTTGACGATAAGGTCCTCTATTTGATTGCAGAACTCAAGCAAGAGAACACATACGTTACTCATCATGTGCAAAAAGTGTGTGCTTTCTTCTCGGCGATGAAACAGTTTGCGCAAGAGAAGCAAAGTGAGGGGCACCAGGTGTTGCATTTAACGCTTGATGATACTCAGTCATTTGCCGACCTTAATCAAATGCTTAAGCATTACGTGACTAACGTGAGGGCGAGTAAGTTTGAGTACCAACGCCCAGATGAATACCGCTTACTGGCTCAAATGGCCAACTTGAAGATTACTAATGTCGTGATACGTTGCGTCGATAGCGAGCATTTTCTACTGCCGTTTGAGGAGATTGAGCAGCAGTTCCCGCAGGGTAAACATGTCATGATGGAGTATTTTTACCGTCGAATGCGCAAGCGCTTCGATATCTTGATGCAAGACGGTAAACCTGTGGGCGGGAAGTGGAATTATGACGCCAACAACCGCAACAAGTTAAAAGCGAACGATATCGAACAACTTCCTCAACCCATGATATTTAGACGGAATGTTGGGCATATTATTGAACGGTTAAAGCGGCATAATATTCACACCATTGGGTCATTAAATGGTGAGTTGATCTGGCCAATTAATCGCTGTCAAAGTTTGTCTTTACTTGCCCACTTTTGTCAAGTTTATTTGCCGTTGTTTGGTCGCTTCCAAGATGCAATGATCAGTCAACATCAGGCTAAATGGAGCCTTTACCATAGCCGGTTGTCTTTCTCGCTCAACACTAAATTATTGCACCCCAAAGAAGTGATCACGGCATCGCTTAATGCCTTTTACTCTAACCCTGATATTGATCTCTCTCAGGTTGAAGGGTTCATTCGGCAAATTCTAGGCTGGCGTGAGTACATTCGGGGTATCTACTGGGCGAACATGCCCAATTATCCGAAGAAAAATGCGCTGGATGCGAATAGAAAACTGCCAAACTTTTTCTGGAATGGGCAAACCAAGATGGCGTGTATGCACCATTCGATTAAACAGTCGTTAGACTACGCTTACGCCCATCATATCCAGCGCTTGATGGTGACCGGAAATTTCTGTTTGCTCTCGGAAATCAACCCTGATCAAGTCGATGAGTGGTATCTCGGCATTTATGTCGATGCAATAGAGTGGGTAGAAATGCCCAATACTCGAGGGATGGCACTGTTTGCCGATGGAGGAATTGTTGGCACTAAACCTTATGCGGCAAGTGGGTCTTATATCAACAAAATGAGTGATTACTGCAAAGGTTGCCACTATGACCATAAAGTCCGTAGCGGAAAGGGTTCATGCCCGTTTAACAGCCTCTACTGGCGGTTTATGGATAAGCATCAAACACGCCTTGCGAGCAATCCTCGTATCGGGATGATCTTTCGTTCATGGGACAATATGGAACATGAGCAACGTACAGCGATTTTGGATACGGCGGAATATTACATCGCGAATTTGGAGAATTTGTAATGGAAATTGTGTCGTAGGTGGCAATGGTGGTATTGGTTTAGCGATGGTACAAGAGGCTGTGGCTCGGTTTCCAGATACGCAGATCCAAGCCACATATCGTCGCACTCAACCTGATTGGCACCATCAGCGAGTAACTTGGCATCAACTTGATGCTAGTGTTGAAAATGAAGTGGAAGCACTGAGTAAGACACTGAATGATGTAGACTGGGTCATCAACTGCGTGGGTATGCTGCATACTCAAAAAAAAGGACCAGAGAAAAGTCTTAATGCATTAGATGGTGATTTCTTCCAACAAACCATGGCAGTGAATACATTGCCGACTTTGCTGCTAGCAAAACACTTTACCCCAATACTTAAACGCAGTATTGCACCGAAATTTGCGACCATTTCTGCCAAAGTAGGTAGCATCTCAGACAACCAACTAGGTGGGTGGTACAGTTATCGCGTGTCAAAAGCCGCGCTGAACATGTTCCTAAAAACCATGTCGATTGAATGGCAACGTATGGTTAAACATGGTGTGGTGCTAGCACTTCATCCTGGTACAACGGATACCGCTTTATCCGCGCCATTTCAGGCTAATGTTCTTACGGGGAAGTTATTTACGCCGCAACGTGTCGCCCATGATTTGATTGGCCTAATAGAGAAAGCCAGCGTGCAAGATAGTGGCTCATTTTTGGCGTACGATGGAAAGTCGTTGCCATGGTAGTACCTACACGCTGAAAGCGTTGATGTGAGTTCTTAGTTCAACTGAGCAGAGCCAAATGTTAGACTGACCTTCTATTTCATTTAGTAGTTAAAAGGTAGTGCTATGAACCCGATTCTTGCGATGTTGAAAGAGAACAATATCAGCGACGAGCAGATCAACGAGCTTTTCCAAACATTGACCCAAAATCCGTTTGCTGCGATGGCGACCATCAGCCAACTGGGTTTACCTCAAGATAAACTTCAACTGTTGATGGGGCAGGTGATGCAAACCCCAGCTTTGATTAAAGAAGCGGTACAAGAGTTAGGGTTGGACTTCTCAAAAGTCGAGGAAGCTAAAGAGCGACTTCAAAAGTAAGTCTACCTACAATGCAATCGTAAGAGGTCGTCAACCGGATATGTTTTGACGACCTTTTTTGGCCTTAAAATATTAGGAGCGTTTGATTTTAAGGCGCAAGGAGAAATAGAGTGAGTGAGAAAATCTACTTTAATACCTCAAGCAAATTTAGCTTGAAGCGTACGTTGGTCAATGTAACTACCCGTCTTCATCATACGGTTGCACCAGCCCATGCCAAAAAAGTAGCACGACGTTTGTTGCTTACACCTGCAAGGACTCAACCGAAAAACCAAGAGCCGCAAGGGCTGGTAAAAAGTAGTGTGTTGTCACACGAAGGAACTCTCAAGACTTATCAATTGGGCACTGGGCCAGTTTGGGTATTGACCCATGGTTGGTCTGGGACTGCGAGTCAATTTTACCCATTAATGGAACATATTGCTTCGCGAGGCTTCACGGCTTTGGCGTATGATCACCCCGCTCATGGAGAAAGTGATGGAATACATGGGCATATTCCTGCCTTCGTTGGCGGGTTAGAAACGATATTAGATAGTGTTGATAATGTAATGGGTGTGGTCGGCCACAGTATGGGTACCGCAGCGGCTTTGGAATGTCGTCACAATAAGATTGCTCATACGCCAATGCTATTGATCGCACCAGTGCTCGATTATCTTGATAATTTGTTTGGTAGTGTGGTGAGATCAGGCTATTCCATGAAATTGTTTGAAGCCGTTGTTAATGAAGTTGAACAGCAATATCGTTATCCGATTCAGTCGATAGACCCCTATCAAAAATTGGCTCTGCGTGACTCCCAAACCATGATTGTTCACGACGAGCGTGATAAGTTCACCAAGTACTCCGTTTCCAAAAAAGCGGCACAAGAAATCGCGAATGTGTCATTGATCACGACTCAAAACCAAGGGCATGGACGTGTGATGAAATGCCAAGAAGTGATGTTAGCTTTCGATCGCTTAATATAAGTCTTGTAAGAAATTGTTCGTTTTAAATACAATTCACGGCAACGACCCATGGTTGGTTGTTAATTGAATGTTTTCTATTTATTTCAATATGTTAAATTGTTAACCATACCTTTGATGTGGTTAACAATTTTGCAATGATTGTTTATCTCCTTGTTTGAATCTATGTGATGATATTTATGCCAGTAGGCCCTCATAAGGAAAATAATAATGAATAGAAACGATAGTGTCCCTTTACCTTCCAATACCCGAGAATGGTTTTTTAACCGCAACAGCCTCATTATCCTAGCGGATATGGTGTTGTTTTTTTTGATGTACAACTACTTACCAGTAGAGCCTGAGATTGCCTTGGGTATCAGTATGTTAACCTTTATTGCCGTGCTCTGGCTAACGGAAGCATTACACGTAACTGTGACAGCGATATTGGTACCAATCATGGCGGTCGTGTTTGGGGTTTTTAATACTCAAACAGCACTGAACAATTTTGCGAACTCAATTATTTTTCTATTTTTAGGGGGGTTTGCGTTAGCTGCGGCTATGCATCGCCAAGGTTTAGATAAGGTCATTGCCGATAAGGTATTGATTATGGCTCGTGGCCGAATGAGTGTTGCTGTCTTTATGCTATTCGGTGTGACAGCAGGCCTATCTATGTGGATCAGTAATACCGCTACGGCTGCAATGATGTTGCCATTAGTGCTAGGTGTACTGAGTAAAGTTGACCAAGATCGCGGCCACTCGACCTATGTTTTTGTGCTGCTAGGTATTGCTTATAGTGCCAGTATCGGTGGTATTGCAACAGTGGTCGGCAGTCCACCGAATGCGATTGCGGCGGCTGAAGTGGGTTTATCGTTTACAGATTGGATGAAATTTGGAGCGCCAACGGCAGCCATCATGTTACCGGTTGCGATAGCTATTCTCTATTTTGCGTTGAAGCCCGATTTGAACGGCGAATTTGAGTTAAATCGAACTCCGGTTGAATGGGATAAAGGCAAAGTGGTTACGCTAAGCATTTTTGCTTTAACGGTGTTTTGTTGGATTTTTAGTAAGCCATTGAATGCAATGCTAGGTGGGTTTGCTAAATTCGATACGATTGTTGCCTTAGGGGCGATTGTTTTGGTCAACTTTGCTCGCGTTGTGCATTGGAAAGATGTTGAAAAGACCGCAGACTGGGGCGTATTGCTATTATTTGGTGGTGGTATTTGTTTAAGCAATGTCTTAAAGCAAACTGGCACCAGTGTTTTCTTAGCGAACGAATTGAGTGCGTTGATTTCTCATTTTGGTCTATTTTTCATTGTGCTAGTTATCGCTGTTTTCGTGGTATTTTTGACAGAATTTGCCAGTAATACCGCCAGTGCAGCATTGTTAATTCCTGTGTTTGCGAGTGTGGCGGAGGCTTTTGGTATTTCTCCCGTCATCTTATCGGTATTAATTGCTGTTGCGGCCTCTTGCGCCTTTATGTTGCCTGTTGCGACTCCACCGAATGCGATTGTATTTGCGTCGGGACATATAAAGCAGAGTGAAATGATGCGTGTAGGAATGTTGCTCAATATTGCTTGTATCGGCTTACTGACCGTCATTGCGATGTTATTCTGGGCATAATGACAAGGCGGAGTGTTATGCTCCGCCTAATAAATTAGGCTGTTGGGCGTTTTAACCCATAGATGGCGTGATCGACAATTCGGCCATTAAGATTTTCACTATTGGTAATTGTTCCTTCATAGCTAAAGCCTAAACGTTCCACCACCGTTCGACTTGGTCGGTTATCAACGGCCGTTGCTATTTCTACTTTATCAATCTCTAAGGTGTTGAATGCAATATCAGTAAGCATTTTGACCACCCGGCTAATAATGCCTTTTCCCTGCTCTTGTTGTGATAACCAATAACCAATTGTTACCTTGCTCAGGTTATAGTCAATCTGATTGAAGCTACAGTTGCCAACTAAGCGATCTTGATAAAAAATCGCACATGTCATGGCTTTTCCTTCGGCATAATCGTGCAGTGATCTTTTAATGAAAGCCTGAAAATCTTGTTCTGTTTGACAGTGTGGCGGCCAAGCAAGCCATTGTGAAAGGTAATCTTGTTGTGAACGAACGAGTTCCACATAAAGAGGAGCAAATGAACTTTCTATTAGGGCGAGTTTGAGTTCGCTATCAATGCTAAGACTGAACATGATGACCATCTATCCTTATTATTTTTTAAGGTTTTCATTTCCTTATCGGTACTATTCACGCTAGCAAAATTGTAACGGTTGATCTAGGCTGAACGCAAAAGATACTCATATTCTAGTTAAGGTTTGATTGGTGTCGGATGTTACCGTAAGCCGTTAGTTTTTAGCCATTAATCGATATGATAAAAAAACAAAGGTACGATGAGGCGAAAATATCGCAATCTATAGCTATAGAAATGATAATTTTAGTAGGTAAATTTTGCGTGTTGTAATGAGCTCCAGACAGGAGCTCACATTGAATCGGCTATTGATTTACGTAAGCTTTGAAGCGCGCTTTGGTTTCCTCATCGGCTTTGTCGTACCAAAAATGCAGCATTTCTTCTGCCGCATTTTGTGCATTTTTAGACTGCGTAATCTCGTTTTGTAGCATCGTAACATTGGTGATACCGACGGCAGCAATACCGCCCGTTCGGTTGTAATCATCAGCTTCACGGAAATAGTCACGGTTAAACTGGAATCCATCCTTCAGCAGACGATCTTGTTTGATCTCAACCGCTTGACCATTTTTATCAACTAGCGACCACTGCATTGATTGAATACCTTTTTGCGCTCGGTTGGCATCACGGTATTGAGGCATATCAAAACTCAATTGTGCATCTTTTGCTGTGAACTTCGCGATCACGACGTCGCTTTCGACGATGATTCGGTCATTACCCTGAGAAAAATAAGGTTCGTACTGAAATACGATTTGTTGTTCACCATCAGCTAGTTCAACGCTTTTTGTCGAGGAAAAAATACTACCAGCGGTATCAGGTTTCTTACCATTCACAACTAGCAGATTAATCGTATCGGGGATTTCAAGAGTAACCGTTGCCAGTGCTGAAGCACTAAACAGTATGGCTAAAGCACATGATAGAGGTTTTATTACGTTCATTATTTTTATCCTTGCAAGCGATATCATAAGAGGTTGCCGCTACTTAGTTTGAAAAGCAAGTCTCATGTGAAATAAGCCATTAAGTTTCTTCAAATTGTTACGTCTTTGCGTCAAGTGTGAGTCAAACAATAGAAGAGATCGAAAGAATTGGGTGCATATTCACATTCTAATAACTAACAATTGTCTATATTGGCTGCACCTGTAACCACCCATGAGATAACGCTATGCGACAAATCCACTTGTTCGACAGCACGTTAGTGTTGTCACCGTGGTATAACCTCGATTACGGCTTATCGCTACTCAGCAAGCTTGATCACCTCGCCTAATTTCTAGCCAATTAACCCCATTTCAAACTGATATTCCGCTCATGCGGTTAAATTTGATCATCTAAAGGAAATTAAGCATGAAACGTATTCCAGAACCTTTTCGCATTAAAATGGTTGAGCCTATCAAAATGACTACTTTGGCAGACCGTGAAAAAGCTTTAGAACTTGCTGGTTATAATCCATTTTTACTGCGTAGCGACGATGTGTATATCGACCTTCTAACCGACTCCGGAACTGGAGCTATGAGTGACAATCAATGGGCTGGACTAATGCTAGGAGATGAATCTTATGCAGGTAGCCGTAACTACTATAATTTGTGCGCTGCGGTAGAGCATTTCTTCGGCTATAAACTGACGGTGCCTGCTCACCAAGGACGCGGAGCAGAACAGATTTTGTTCCCAGCCTTGATTGAGCGAATGAAGCAGGTGCGCGGAGGCACAACCCCGGTATTTATCTCCAACTATCACTTTGATACCACGGCTGGTCACATTGAAATGAATGGTGGCAAAGCGGTCAATGTTGTCACACATCAAGCGTTTGATACCACCACACCTTATGACTGGAAAGGTAATTTCGACCTCGATAAATTGCAAACTACGATTGAACAGTATGGCAGCGAAAATATTTGCGCCATTATTACCACCATCACGTGTAATAGCTCTGGTGGACAACCTGTTTCTATGACCAACATGCGCGCAGTATATGAATTAGCTAATAAGCACGATATTCCGGTGGTGATTGACTCGGCTCGTTATTGTGAAAATGCTTATTTCATCAAGCAACGTGAAGTGGGTTATCAAGATAAAACCATGTTGGAGATCATTCGTGAAATGTACCAATACGGTGATATGCTGACGATGTCAGCGAAGAAAGATCCAATGGTGAATATTGGTGGTTTGTGCTGTATTCGTGATCATGAAGAGTTGTTCCAAGCAGTGAGAACACGTTGTGTGCCAATGGAGGGATTTGTGACCTACGGTGGCATGGCGGGTCGTGATATGGAAGCATTAGCACGTGGCTTATATGAAGCCGCAGATGAAGACTTTTTGCATTATCGCATTGGTCAAGTTGCTTATTTGGGTGAGCGATTGAAAGAGGCCGGAATTCCGATCCAATACCCAACTGGCGGACATGCAGTGTTTGTCGATGCGGCAAAAATACTGCCTCACATTCCACCTGAGCAATTCCCAGCCCAAGTCTTGTGTAATGAATTGTATTTAGAAGCGGGGATTAGAGCTGTTGAAATTGGCTCCTTACTGCTGGGGAGAGACCCTGAAACCGGAGAGCAAAAAGCCGCCGAGCTCGAATTGATGCGTTTGACGATCCCGCGGCGTGTTTATACCAACGATCATATGGACTATGTTGCTGATGCATTGATTGAAGTTAAGCGGCGAGCTGAACAATTCAAAGGATTAACCTTCGAATATGAACCACCAGTGCTAAGGCATTTTACCGCTCGTTTTAAACCGTTATAAAGCAATCTCTTGAGCCCTCAATGCGAGGGCTTTTTTGCGGTCAATTGATGATATTCCACTGCGCAATTAGACTTTGTTAGCGCAAAAAAATAAATTCACCAACCTTGCTATGTCAAAATTCTAATTTCCTGACTCAGAATTGCTTTTAAGATGTAACACGCTGAGTTCTTCCTACAAATTTCTCATCATCACTCGTAAAGTGTTTTTATTTTTTTGTTAAAAAAAATAAGTCTCGTGAATACTGATGCTGATGTTCTTCAATGCCTTAGCTGAAGATCAGGTAAGTGAAACATTCAAGGAATGAGAGAAATAGATATGAATCGTATTACTTTGTGCTCTGCAAGTATTGCTCTGGCTCTGTCAGGAGCCGCAATAGCAGCACCAACGACCCCTAGCGTTGACGTTTATGGGTCGAACAATCTACAGTTTTCTAAAATTGAATTGGCTATGGAAGCTACGGCCGGTTACAACCAAATGGTCAAATATTATGACCAAGCGGCCATTACGGTTAAGTTTAACCAATGGAGCGGTACCACTGGCGACACTTATAAAATTTATTTTGATGGGTTGGAAGTGGCTACTGGGCCGATTTCCGGCAGTCAAACCACCGTAAGTTTTGACTATGCACACGGCGGTTTGTATCAAATGGAAATAGAAGCGTGTGATGCTACTGGTTGTAGTAAAAGTTCGCCAGTTGAGATTACCATTGCCGATACTGATGGGTCGCATCTGAAGCCACTTGCGATGAATGTGGATTCAAACAATAAAACATACAATACCGATAAAAATACCGTAGTCGGCACGTATTTTGTTGAGTGGGGTATTTATGGCCGAGAATTCACGGTCGACAATATTCCTGCTGATAATTTGACCCACATTCTTTACGGGTTTATTCCTATTTGTGGTCCGAACGAATCGGTTAAATCTGTGGGTGGTAATAGTCACAATGCACTGATGACAGCCTGTAATGGCGTAAACGATTATGAAGTGGTTATTCATGATCCTTGGGCAGCATTTCAAAAGAGTTTTCCACAAGCTGGGCATCAATATAGTTCTCCGATCAAAGGAAACTACGCGATGTTGATGGCGCTTAAGCAGCGCAATCCCGATCTTAAAATTATCCCTTCGATTGGTGGCTGGACATTGTCTGATCCTTTCTTTGATTTCACCTCCAAAACGAACCGTGACACCTTTGTTGCATCGGTGAAGAAATTCCTTAAAACATGGAAATTTTACGATGGAGTTGATATCGACTGGGAATTTCCTGGTGGTGGTGGTCAAGCATCGAACCTAGGCGATCCGGTTAATGATGGTCCTGCTTACATTGCACTAATGCGGGAATTGCGCGCGATGTTAGATGAACTACAAGCAGAAACAGGGCGCAGCTATGAGTTGACGTCAGCGATTGGTGTCGGTCACGATAAAATTGAAGATGTAAATTACGGTGAAGCTATCCAGTACATGGATTATATCTTCGCTATGACTTATGACTTCTATGGAGGTTGGAATAATGTCCTTGGCCATCAAACTGCTTTGTATTGTGGTTCGTTTATGCGCCCTGGTCAATGTGATGGAACGGGCATTGATGAAGCTGGTAAAGCTTACCCTGGCCCTGCTTATACTTCAGATAACGGCATTCAGTTACTTTTAGCGCAAGGTGTCCCTGCGAATAAACTCGTACTAGGAGCGGCGATGTATGGTCGCGGTTGGGAAGGAGTTCAAGCTTCAATGAGTGACCCGACCGACCCTATGACTGGTGTGGCTAACGGCAAGTTGAAAGGCTCGACGGCTCAAGGCGTGTGGGAAGATGGGGTGATTGACTACAAAGGGATTAAGTCATTCATGTTAGGACCAAATAACACTGGTATTAATGGTTTTGAGTATGGTTATGATGAGCAAGCCGAAGCGCCTTGGGTTTGGAACCGCACCACTGGTCAGTTAATTACCTTTGATGATGATCGCTCAGTAAAAGCGAAAGGGGCTTATGTTCGAAGTTTAGGTTTAGCTGGTCTTTTCTCTTGGGAAATCGATGCTGATAATGGTGATATTCTCAACGCAATGCATGAAGGCTTAGCAGGAGGAAGTACAACGCCGCCGGCTAATCGCGCACCAACGGCTAATGCTGGTGTTGATCAAACTGTGATTGGGCCAGTCTCTGTGATACTGGATGGTCGATCATCAAAAGACAGTGACGGTACGATTGCCAGTTATGTTTGGCAACAAACAGCGGGGCCAGCCGTTACGCTCATTAATGCTAATAGCGCTCAAGCTAGCTTTGAAGCTGAGAGCGTAGCTCAAGCGCAAACTTTCATCTTTAAGCTAACCGTCACCGATGATAAAGGCGCTGAGGCCTCTGACTTGGTGAGCATTACGGTCAACCCGAAAATTACAGAACCTGTAAACACAGCGCCTGTTGCTGTCGTGACAGCACCGAATAGCGTCAATGCTGGTGATGTTGTGATGGTTGATGCCGGCGCCTCAAGTGATGCCGAGCAAGACCAACTGAGCTTTGCATGGGAGATCCCTACGGGGTTGAATGCGACAGTCCAAGGTTCAATTGTTTCTTTTGTTGCTGCGGAATATACGCAAGACACTGCACTGAACTTCACGGTCACTGTCAGTGATGGGCAAGCAAGCTCTTCAGCCAGCGCTTCAGTTGTAGTGATAAAGACAGTCTCTGGCGGAGAAACGTGTGACAACCTATGGGATAAAAGTTCGGTTTATACTGGTGGCAATCAAGTTTCTTGGGCTGGTAAGCTGTGGGAAGCTAAGTGGTGGACAGCGGGTGAAGACCCGACAACAACCGGAGCTTGGGGGGTATGGAAGGAAGTCGGTTTAGCCAACTGCTCCACAAACTAACGCCTTATTTTCTATTTAATTTGAGCCTCACCACTGTGTGAGGCTCTTTTGTTTATCCCTTTCCTTAATAATTACTTGCAATCCATTTATTTTGATATAGTGTTATACCTATGTATAACACTATATTGGTGTGGAATAGTGACAGATTGGCAAGATAACCAACCTATCTTCCGTCAGTTAGCCGATAAAATTACCGAGCAAATTTTGCAAGGTATTTGGCCGGAAGAGCACGCGCTTCCCTCGGTAAGAAGTGTCTCGGCAGATATGAAGATTAATCACCTTACGGTGATGAAAGGCTACCAATTATTGGTTGATGAAGGCATTGTTGAAAAGCGTCGAGGTCAAGGTATGTATGTGACGAAAGGAGCATTAGCGCAACTACAAACCAAGCAAAAGCAGCGTTTTTTACAACAGCAAATCCCAGAAATAGCAAGCACGCTAAAACTGCTTGAAATGCCGCTGGAAGACTTTATCAGTCAATTAAAACAATATATTGAAGGTGATCAATGAGCCCGTTAGTCGAAATCAAAAACCTATCAAAGCAATATGCGAAGCAGGGTGATACCCGCAATGAAGCGCTGCATGATGTCAGCCTTGAACTCCAAGCTGGACAAATTGTGGGTTTGCTTGGGCACAATGGTGCGGGTAAATCTACCTTAATCAAATCACTGCTTGGGGCGCATCATTATCAAGGTGATATTCGTATTCAAGGTCTAAACCCGATAGCGGATCGTGCCAAGGTGATGGCACATCTTTCTTATATTTCTGATGTCAACGTATTGCCTGATTGGATGACGGTTAAGCAGATCCTCCGGTATACCTCAGGTGTTCACCCGAGTTTTTCATTAGAAAAAGCAATGCAAGTATTGGCACAAACTAACATCCGGCTATCCAGTAAAATTCGTACCTTATCTAAGGGTATGAAAGTGCAGTTGCATTTAGCCATTGTGATTGCCACTGATACTAAGGTATTGATTTTAGATGAACCGACGCTTGGACTCGATCTGATCTATAGAGATACTTTTTATCGCCATTTGCTTGAGTGGTTCCATGATGGTGAGCGAGCTTTGATTATCGCCAGTCATGAAGTCTCTGAAATTGAACATTTACTGACCGACGTGCTAATTCTGAAGCAAGGAAAAGTGGTTCTGCAAGATTCAATGGAGAGTATCAGCGAAGGGTATTTTATCCTAGAGGCCAATCAGTCACACAGTGATGCTATTCGATCGCTTCAGCCGTTGGCATCTGAGGTCAGTTTAGGTACGACGAAGTGGTTACTTTCCTCTGAATATCGTGGAGCAGTTGAAGGGTTTGGTGCCATTTACACTGTAAAACTTGCCGATCTATTTCTTGCTTTACAGAAGGAGAACGCATAATGCACGCCAGTATTTATATGCTTGAAAAAGAGCTCATCGAGAATAAAACGGTTACGCGTATTCCTTTATTCCTATTAGTGTGTGGGACGCTGTTGTTTGTTAGTTTATTGATGAACAATACACTACAACATAACCTGTTTTTTGAAATGGAATTTGGTGGAGATGTCAGTGACATACATTTAGAGTTCGCCGATGATCTCAATATGTTCATCACCGCGAGCGTGGGCTTCATTTCATTGATACTAAGTTCATTGTACTTCCCCAAAACATTTCGTAAAGAGCGCAAAGAAGGCAGTTCGATGTTTTGGCGTAGCATGCCAGTGAGCAACACAATGACTCATGTGGTCAAAATCGGCTTCGGTCTATTTTTGATCCCTGTTGTCTGTTCTGTGCTGGTGGTGTCTGCTGATATCATGTTGTGGCTGCTAAACTTTGCAACCGATGACCGTCTTGCCGTGCTGCTTGAACAACGCTCATTATGGTATGCGTTTCAGCATTGGTTTAGCTATGTTGGCATTATGTGGGTTATTGGGGTGTGCATGATCCCGCTAGCTTGTTTTACATTATTGATTTCACAACTCTTCAATTCACCACTATTGGTGATGTTTATTGGGGGTTATGCACTAAAATGGCTATCTATAGGTGCGTTCAATACGGACATGGTCGGTGATTTTTACCATGCAATTCTGAATTTACCACTGCAACTGCTGACATCATCTAACATCAGCGTGATACTCGAACAAGTTGGGTTGGGGAACTTAGCGGTTTATTTCGGAATTGGTTTAGTTAGTTACTGGGCCAGTCACAAGCTCTACAGTACGGATGAGTTATCAGTGACGTCGTTATGGACTAGATAAAACCAACTGATATCGATTGAGCTTTGCTGATATCCAAAAAGCGATCTCAATACAAAGTGATTTGGCGATCACCATTAAAGGTGATGATTATGTGCTGTATGCCAGACCGATTGATGGAACAAAACTTAGTACAGTGGCTGTAATTAATCATGACTCTTTAGTTGTTCCTTTGTTTGACGCCATTTTAGGGCAGTTACTGGTGACCACCATTGTGGTTATTTTATGTACAGTGTTATTTAATTTGCTTTGTAACGTATTGTTCCGCCCACTTAACAATGTTTCTCAAGCTTTGGGGCAAATTGCTAACGGTAGTGGTGATTTAACTCAACGTATTGAGGTAGAAAATAACGACGAAGTCGGCGAACTTGCGAAAAATTTCAACACGTTTGTGGCAAGTTTACAGCAACTGATTGGGCATATTCGCCAACAATCACACCAATTAACCGAGCAGTCAGAGCATGGTGCACACCGCGCCAATCAGTCGGCATCTGAACTTAGTCATCAGCAGCAAGAAGTGGTGATGGTAGCTACAGCGGTCACTGAAATGGCATCAGCAACACAAGAAATTGCGTCACATGCTGAGCAAACAGCGCAAGCAGCGCAAGACTCTGCAACTAGCACTAATAATGGTCATGCTCTGGTTATTCAAACCAAAGGTTCGATCAATGATTTGGCTAGCTCTGTCAATGAAGCAAGTACCGTTATTGCGGCGCTTAATCAACATGCTCAAGAGATCTCAACCGTATTGGCAACCATTCAGGGCATCGCAGAGCAAACTAACCTGCTTGCTCTGAATGCGGCGATTGAAGCGGCACGAGCAGGAGAGCAAGGGCGTGGTTTTGCTGTGGTTGCGGATGAAGTCCGAGTACTTTCACAGCGTACCCATACTTCTACCGAAGAAATTAAATCAACCATCGATACGCTACAAGAAACTACCAAGCGCGCAGTGGCGTTGATGCAAAGTAGTTCGACATTAGCATCGAATTCAGTTGATGATGCAGACAAGGCATCTCATGCATTAGAGGAAATTAATACCGCTGTTGCGTTGATCAGTGATATGGCAACTCAAATTGCAACCGCAGCTGAAGAGCAAACTCACGTAACCAGTGAAATCACACAAAATGTGACTTCGATAAAAGATGTGACTGAGCAGCTAGTCGTCGGCGCTGAAGATAGCTTGAGTCAATCCAACGAACTCAAGCAGCAAGCTGAAGAGCTCAGTGCCAAGGTGGCGACCTTTAAACTTTCTTAGTCATGTTGATGACAAACCCAAACGATACTTCGGCATCGTTTTTTTTTGATTGAAAATTGAGCTAAAGATCAGATTTACCCTACAAACCTATCCTAATCGACAGGTATAGACTGTAACCAGTCGAATATGTAAACCTTTGTTTCTGGCGATGGAACTCTTTTAAATCGGGTGATGTGGACTCTTTTCACTTCGTTTTTCTTGTTTTCTCACCTAGTGAGAAAGCAACTCTGTTATTCATCACAAATTCTCGCTATATAAGAATAATGGTTGAGGTGTGTGATGAATGGAGCTAAAAAGAAAACATGAATGAAACAAAACTCTCAGCTAACCAAGTTAATGAAAAGTCACTGCAATTGTTAATGCAAGTGGCAGTTAATGAAGAACCTGTGTCGGCAAAAGTATTGAGCGAACAGTTACAAGTGCCGTTAAGTAGCTTGTATCGCCATCTTAAAATTTTAAAAGAGTGGAACCTGATTGAAGAAAGTCCTCATGACAAGACGTTAATCATAGGTTCTGCTGCACTGCTGCTGATGCGTAGTTATGAAACGAGCCAACATAATCTTGATGCCGTTGATGCGGTGTTAAGTCGGCTGCAAAAGCAAACCAGTGAAATGGCGGCCTACATGGTTCCGGTTGGTTACCGAGCCTTGTGTGTGAGCCAGAAAGAAAGTATGCAGGCGCTTCGATGCAGCTTCGTCCAGGGTCAAAGTCAACCCCTGCTTCGAGGTGCCTCATCTAAAGTTATGTTGGCGTATTTACCGGCTCAACGCTGCGAGAAAATTCTTCGTTATTTTGGTGAAGAACATCGTATGGAGAAATGGCAGGCTGAGTTGGAGAAAATACGTCGTAATGGGTACGCCGTCAGTACGTCGGAAATTGACCCTGGCGTGTCAGGTATTAGTGCCCCGGTAATGAAAGGGAGTAAGTTGATCGGCGCAATTTCGGTAATGGCTCCAGCCCATCGAGTTGAAGCCAATAAACAACGGATCATCTTACATGTATTACAGGCAGCAAGAGCGTTGCCACCAGAAAGGTAATTCACAATGCTAAGTTTATTCAAACGCTATCGTATGGCTAGAACGCCAAATCAACACGTACACCCATTCACATTCATGACCTTGTGTGAACGTGTTAAGCCGATGTCTCAAGTAGAGTTTGAATTTGCGCAGCAGAGCTTAGAATTTTCTTCCGATTGGCTTTATCAGCATCAAGCAAACAGCTGTTACTCTGATGCGGGTCATATGGTGGTGCAAAATAAAAATGCAGCCGGTTTTCAAGATAGTCTATATCAGCATTTGGCCGCTCGATCATTGCCGGTTGTTCTCTCTAACTGTCATGAAACCTTACTCAATGCCTTACCAGTAATGGCGTTAGACGATCAAGAAGTTGGTCTGATTAACATTGGCCATCGATTTGATCTCAAACAGACGCTGGATTTACAGCTCGGTTCGGTTTTTCATTTTGCTTTGACTCGCTATAGCAATACTCGTCTTTTTTGCTTAGGGATTGATGAAAGCTTGCAGGCAAATCAAGTAGTGGAGTATGCCGAAGATCTTGGCGTCAATTGGTTAACTCTAAGTGAATGCAGTTTTCGTTTCCGTAATAACTTAAAAGCACAGCTAGCGAGTTACATTGAACATTGTGATCAATTGATCATTAGTATTGATCTTGCGTCGCTGGTTTCGACGATGGGCGTTGATGAGAATCATGCGCTTGATAATCAAATGGTGCTCAGGACGTTAAGACAATGTGTTTTATCAGGAAAAGTAAAGCTGATTCAGTTAGTGGGAGCAAAGGATAAGCTCATTTATTCTAGGCAGACGAAAGAGATTTTCGATGAACTTTTCGCCTTGTCGCCCGAAATTACGCATGTGGCTTAGGAGAACACTTTCCTAATCATCAATATTATGTTGATAAGTTAGTAAATGATCGACAGCGATGCCGGATGTATTTGGCAGCACGATTTCTAATTTGACCGCTGAGACTTTGAATTCTGGTATTTTCGCGTGAGGGTCGGTGGCACTTGAAGTCAGTTTATTTGCGGGAGATTCCGCGAAATGAAACGGTACAAATACTACTCCTTGCTGCATTCTTTTGGTGACAAAGGCAGGGGCTTCAATCATGCCTCGTCGTGAACTTAAACGAACCATTTGACTATTATTGATACCTAGTTGCTGGGCATCTTGCACGCTGATCATCACTCTAGGCCCTGCCAGGTTATCTAAACCTCGCGTTTTTCTGGTCATGGTTCCAGTGTGAAATTGTTCCAATAAGCGTCCAGTGGTTAAGATAAGTGGGTATTCACTATCAGGTAACTCTGCAGCGTATCTAAACGGAACGGCTACCATCTCGCCTTTGCCACGTTTAAAAGTGGTTTGATGTAAAATTCGTGTGCCTTCAGGGGCATGTTCATTACATGGCCATTGTCGACCTGTTTCACCAATGTTGTGCCAATGAATACCAGAATATTGTGGGGTGACTTGGCTGATCTCTTGAGTAACTTGTCTAACGTTTTGATAGCGCCATTGCCCGCCCATTGCTTGAGCTATGCGTTGTACTATCCACCAATCTTCTTTCGCTTCACCGGGGGCTTTAACTACAGGTGTTATGCGTTGAACGCGTCGTTCGGTATTGGTGAAATGACCTGATTTTTCAGCAAATGAATAAGAAGGCAACACTACATCGGCCAGTTGCGCCGTTTCAGAAAGAAAAATATCCTGCACTACCAAGAAATCAAGTTGTTTGAGTGCTTCTAACACATGGGCTTGGTCAGGGTCACTCAAAACGGGGTTTTCGCCCATCACGTATAATCCCCGCACCTGTTTTTGCTGCGCCGCATCAATAATTTCAGTCAGCGTTAAGCCCTTTTCTTGAGAGAGATGATCACATTGCCACGCTTTTGCAAACTTGGTCTGTACCAATGGGTTGGTCACTTTTTGATAACCGGGATAATCGCCTGGTAATGCTCCCATATCACAGGCTCCTTGCACGTTTGATTGTCCTCGCAATGGATTGATGCCACCGCCTTCAACACCAATATTGCCGCATAACATCTGCAAGTTGGCGATTGAACGGACATTGTCATGCCCTGTGGTGTGTTGGGTTATTCCCATAGAGTAATAAACCGCAGTGACTTGCGCGGTGCCTATCATTTCTGCGATGCGTTTTAAGTCATCAACTTTTACACCCGTAATCAGTTCTACTTTTGCGGGTAAATAGGCGTCTGACATGACTTCCATTAATAATTCGTCAAACCCATCAACTCGTTTTTGAATGTAATCTTGATCATACCAAGCATTTTGGATGATCAGTTGCATGATGCCATTGAGCAGCATTACATCAGTGCCCGGACGGTGGGCGACGTAGACATCAGCGTGATCAGCCATTGTGATGCGTTTAGGATCGGCAACAATTAAGCGAGCCCCTTGTTTTACTGCTTGTTTGATGTGCGAAGCAATGATCGGGTGAGCAGAGGTGGTGTCCGAACCAATGATAAAGATAACATCAGAATGCTTAATGCTTGGGATATCATTGGTCATGGCACCACTTCCGAGTGATGCCTCTAGGCCAGTGACGGTTGATGCATGACATAGCCGAGCGCAGTGGTCGACATTATTTGTGCCAAACTCACAGCGGATTAATTTCTGAAACAGATAGTTGTCTTCATTGGTGGTTTTTGCTGAGGAAAAGCCCGCTAATGCATTACCACCGTGTTTAAGTTTTAGTTGAGAAAATGTGCTACCCACCAATGCAATGGCTTCATCCCATGTAGCTGGCTGCAGTTGTCCATTTTTACGAATTAGTGGGGTTGTTAGCCTTTCGGGGCTATGAATGAAGTCGAAACCAAACCGACCTTTGACGCATAACATCCCTTGATTAACGGGAGACTTTTTATCTCCTTCGACATAGCGAATTTTATTCTGTTTTTCATCGACGTATATCACTACTCGGCAGCCGACTCCGCAATAAGTGCAAATGGTTTTTATCGGTTTAAGTACTTCTATCCGTCCTTGGGATTTATCACGTTTATCTACCAGAGCGCCCGTTGGACAGACTTGTACGCAAGCTCCGCACTGCACACAATTGGAATCTCCCATTGACGCGCCATGAGTAAACCATGGACGATTTGTGGTGTGTGAATTTGGCATGTGAGAGAGATGCAATGCACCATGCACCGCTTGTTCTTGACAGGTTTGCACACACAATCCGCAGCTAATACAGCGGTTAGCATCAAATACAATAAACTCGCTACTTTTGTCGACAGGAAAATGCTGCTTATCTTGATTGATTAGCTGCTCAGGCATTACATGATATTCATTCGCGTAATCACGTAACTTACAATCGGTATTGGCTTGGCATCCACACTCTAAGCAGCGCTTTGCTTCTTCTTTTGAAGCTTTTACGCCGGCATCCAGCTCGACTTCTGAAAAATTGGTACGGCGATATAAGCTGGGTAAATGAGGGAAGAGTACCCGCCTTTTGCTCGCTTCTAAATGGTATTCACTGGTTTTTACTTCGCTTGGCTGTGCGCTTTTTTGGCTGTTAAACGTTTTTAGTTTAGGGGCGAATTCACCCAGTAATAATTTTTGAGCGATGGCTTGTGCAGCCACCTTCCCATCCGCGATGGCTTCTATCGCTGTGGCGGGCCCGCGCCTAAAATCACCAATTGAAAATAGAGACCCTTGATGATGCATTGTGTGGGTATCCACTTGCGCCGTATTGTTCTGTGTGAGAGGGGGCGGGCTGGTTAGTCCTGAAAATATATCGGTATCTGGAGTCTGAGATAACGCCGCGATCACTGTGTCAAACGCTTCTTCATAGATTTCGCCAGTGGCTATAGGTTGACGACGGCCCGAGTCGTCAGCTTCTCCAAGCCCCATTTTTTCAAGGCGCAGTGCGCGTACCTGCCCATACTCATCGCTGAGGTTTTCTAGCGGGTTGGTGAGGAAATCGAATTTAACGCCTTCGTGTGCCGCCGCTTCTATTTCGTATTCTTCAGCTGGCATTTCAGACAAGGTTCGACGATAGATAAGGGTAGTTTGTGCACCTAAACGCTGGGCTGTGCGTGCACAATCGATAGCGGTATTGCCACCCCCAATGACCGCCACCTTTTTGCCTGTGATGCATTGCTTGGTGGTAAGCGAATCTTTTAAATAATCCACACCTAAATAGCAGCCTTTTAACCGACTTCCAGGATAGTGAGCACTTACCGCTTTAGTTGCGCCAATGGCTAAACAAACGGCATGATAGTCATGCTGTAAGTTGTCGAGAGTGAAATCTTTTCCAATTTTATGGTTACATAATATTTTCATGCCTGAAGCAGCAAGGAGTTCAATTTCTTGATCGAGTAGCTTTTTGGGTAAGCGGTATTCTGGAATGCCGTACTGTAGCCACCCGCCCGGTTTGGGCATCGCTTCAAACAAAGTAACACTAAACCCCAGTTGGCGTAAGTAGTAACCACACGCTAACCCAGCAGGCCCCGCACCTACAATGGCGACATTGTAACCATTGTTTGAGACTGGCTTCGCCTGATAAGGCGTGTTTTGTTGTAAATCGATATCAGCAGCGTGACGTTTCAGTTGGCGGATAGCTAAGGGTTCATCAATTAGCGAACGGTGACATTGTGCTTCACAAAACGCCGGGCAGACCCGACCAATAGAAACGGGTAGAGGAAGATGACGCTTGATGATTTCTACGGCTTTTTGATGTTCTCCTTTGGCTATGTGATGTAGGTAAGATTGAACGTCAACATGGGCAGGACAAGCTACTTGACAAGGCGCTTCGCAGTCCGCGTTGTGGTCAGATAGTAATTTAGCCAAGGCAAGGTTGCGTTTTTCTGATAGTGCTTTTGACTGTGTTCGGAAGTGAATATTGTTATCAGCCGGGTGCTCACAGGCACGAACTAACACACTATTACCATCTTTAGTTTCGACTTCAACCACACAGAGATCGCAATGGACTTTTCCGGTTTGGTGGCTGGCTGCACAAAGGGTTGGAATGGCGACTCCTACCGATGTGGCGGCTTCCAGTAGAGTTGATGCTTGACCAACTTGATATTGAACGTCATTGATCACCACTTTCATAGTTCGCCCCTAAAAAGATACGCACGTTCAGAGTTACACCTCACATCCTTCACGCAGGTTGCTACGATGAATGTTGAGCTCTATGAAAACGCACTGAAGTAGGGTTTTCTAATTAGGTGTTGAATAAAGTGCGTGTCATAAGGTGCTAATGTCTACATAAATCTTGTGGTTATTGCATTGAGTATAAAAAATCCATACTGTGAATCCCTAGATCTAGTTCTCATTTTGGTTAAAAAATCGTCACGATTAGGCAATATAAATTTAACTAATTTGTCATGTTTAACCGCTAAGCTGCTTTCCATATCTAATAACAAGGCAAGTAAAGTCAAGGAGCAAACATGTGGAAGCGTGATGAGCAAGAGTCTCAATTTAGTGAAATGATCGAAGCGAGGCTTTCTCGCCGTCGCTTTATGGCGGGCAGTGCGGCAGTTAGTGCTGGTGCATTTTTAACATTGAATCCAGTCGCTAAAGCTGTTGCTGCGCAGCCTAATTCATCGTTGCTTAACTTCGAACCAATACCGACATCAACAGCCGATAGCGTCATCGTGCCGAAAGGCTACAAGGCAACACCGTTAATGTCTTGGGGTGACCCGATTTTTGCAGATGCGCCCGAATTTGATCAAAGTGGCAAACAAGATTCAAGTGCACAAGAACGTCAGTTTGGCGATAACACGGACGGTATGAGCTTCTTCCCCATTGCTGATGATCGCGCTGTACTGGCTATCAATAACGAATACACCAATTACGAATATCTGTTTGCTCACAAAGGCGAAGCCATGACCGCCGACGATGTTCGTAAAGCGCAAGCTGCTGTTGGGGTGACCATTGTTGAAGTAGTACGAAAAAATGGCCAATGGATGGTGGATCGTTCTGGTCAGCGAAACCGCCGCATTACGGCCAATACCCTAATGCAATTGACGGGGCCTGCGGCCGGTCATACTTTGATGAAAACTGATGCTGACCCTAGTGGCATGAAACCTTTCGGTACTTTTAATAACTGCGCCAATGGTCAAACCCCATGGGGCACGTACCTAACTTGTGAAGAGAACTTCGATGATTTCTTTGGGACCGATCAAGCGGGAGTGTCACTAACGTCAGATCAAAAGCGTTATGGTATTGAAGCTAAACCGAGCAGTTATAAATGGCATCAACATGATGCACGTTTTGACGTGGCGAAGAACCCGAATGAACCAAACCGCTTTGGCTGGGTAGTTGAAATTGACCCGAATGATCCAACTGCCACGCCACTAAAACGTACAGCGTTAGGTCGTTTTAAGCATGAGAATGCGGCACTGACCATCAACAAGGATGGGCATGCGGTGGTGTATCTTGGTGATGACGAACGTGGTGAACATCTTTACAAATTTGTTTCAAAAAATCGTTACCAAGAGGGCAATGATGCGGCAAACCGCAATCTTCTCGAAGAAGGTACGTTGTACGTTGCTAAGTTTGATATGAATGATAAAGAGCTGAAAGGCCAAGGGCAATGGATTGAATTAACCTTTGGTAAAAACGGTTTAACACCTGAAAATGGTTTTAAGGATCACGCAGAGGTGATGATTTTTGCTCGTCGTGCGGCAGCGCAAGTTGGGGCAACCACTATGGATCGCCCAGAATGGGTGGCGGTGCATCCGAGTAACAAATACGTTTTCTGTACTTTAACCAATAACAAAAACCGTGGCGTAAAAGAGGGACAACCTGTCGGTGGTCCCAACCCTCGTGCGAAAAATAACTACGGGCAGATTCTGCGTTGGATGCCAGTCAACGGCGACCACACTAGCGACAAATTTGCATGGGATCTGTATTTAATTGCCGGTAACCCAGCAGTTCACAAAGGTAATTTGTACGCAGGTAGTGACAATATTCATGCTGACAACATGTTTAACAGCCCTGACGGTATTGGGTTCGATAAAGCTGGTCGTTTGTGGATTCAAACTGACGGTAAGTACTCCAATAAGGAGGACTTTGCAGGTCAAGGTAACAACCAAATGCTGTGTGGTGACCCGATTACGGGGGAAGTGCAGCGTTTTCTAACCGGTCCTATTGCGTGTGAAATTACCGGTTTAACATTCTCGCCAGACCAAAAAACCATGTTTATTGGTGTGCAGCACCCCGGTGAAGATGGGGCTCCTTCTCATTTTCCTGACGGTGGTAGTACTAAACCTCGTTCAACGATAATGATGATCACTCGCGAAGATGGCGGTGTTATCGGTGCATAGCGCCACCAGTTTAAGTCACTAAACTGTTCAAAAAATAATAACCAGTTGGCTATATAATATTCAGGGAGCTTCGGCTCCCTTTGTTAGTTTTGCATTAAAACTCGGATGCTTTGTAATACGGTTTTGTGGCGAGTGGGTAACTGTTGATGGTATTTTTGTAAACTATAGACCGTCTCATTAATGCTGGTTTTAGGCTGGTGCAGTCTGACTTTCTGCTGCTCAACGTGAGCTTCTACCGCCCCAAAAGGTAAGACAGTAAATCCAATTCCTTGTGTGATCGGCACTAAGATTTGACTAAGTTGATTGATATAACCGACGCTAGGTAATGAGTCAATGGCAATGCCTGCCAGCGCTTCATCTCGGCTATGTGCAAAATAGATCGCGAGGTAATGCTCGGCATCAAGGTGACGAATGAGACCAAGTTTTTGTAACAGTTCTGGTGTGACATCACACTGATAACAAAATATTCTTAATTTAAGATTAAATAATAAAATTACGTTTGCATATATTCATCTCGATGGATAAGAGCTAAACCTGAAAAACAACGCGATAGGGTAATACATCGTAGCGTTACCACTCGCTTTTGCTTTTCTATTTTTGCTGACAATTGATATCATCACCGTTCTATAGTCGGGGAGCCAAGTATCAAGCTTATTTTAGTTTGATTGGGCTGAGATCGCAGAGCGAGACCCGTTGAACCTGATTCAGTTAATACTGGCGTAGGGAACTATCCACTTTGTCATTGAAAATGAAAACTTGTTTCCTTTTCAATCATGTTGCGGATGTGGTGGACTAATATTAGTCATCATTCCTACGCGCTTACTTTTCGGAGCGTGTATGTTTCAAGCAAATCCTAACTCTCATATTCCTATTGTACTTACCATTGCTGGTTCTGATTCTGGTGGTGGTGCGGGTATTCAGGCCGATATAAAAGCCATTTCGGCTACGGGTGGTTATGCATGCTCTGTTATTACGGCATTAACGGCCCAAAATACGCAGCGAGTCAGTGGGGTCTTACCGGTTCCGGTCACTTTTATTGAGCAGCAACTAGACGCCGTATTTGCTGACCTCAACATTGTTGCGGTAAAGGTTGGAATGTTAGCCGATGCTAATATCATTCAAATTGTTGCGCAGAAATTACGTCAGTATCAACCGCAATTTATCGTGCTTGATCCGGTGATGGTTGCAACCAGTGGTGATCTGTTATTGCAACCAGAGGCGATTGATTCTCTCAAAACCCATCTATTACCGATTGCCACTGTTGTGACACCTAATTTAGCGGAAGCTGCTGCTTTCCTTGGTTCCACAGTACCTACTACTGAGTCGAAAATGCACCAAATGGCAGAAAAAATGCGCGGTTTAGATTGCTTTGCGGTACTGCTCAAAGGTGGCCATTTAGAAGATGAAGCTAACAGCAACGACTTATTGATAACAGCGGACAAAACTCACGTGTTTCAAGCACAGCGTATAGCGACGCTGAATACTCATGGTACAGGTTGTACTCTCTCTTCGGCTATCGCCTCATACTTAGCCCAAGGGAATGATTTACAGGCCGCAGTTAGTGGTGCAAAACAGTATCTTTTACAAGCGATTCGTTGTGCTGATAGGCTGCGTGTAGGGCATGGGCGTGGGCCTGTCGATCATTTTTATAACTTACGTACTGGTTTGGACTTTAAGCGTTAAATATATCCCCTTCCTACTTGAAGATGTGGTGGTGTTGGCTGCAACTCCAAGTAGTTTGGGTATAAAGTTGTCGTTTTTTGGCATTTCTTTGCCACCGAATTGACCGCGATTTGATACATTTTACGCATCGGCCCCGTTATTATCTCTCTCTATTTTATAGTGCTGTGGTGAGTGATGTGTTGGGCGTAAAGAATCAAATTCATATCAAAAAAACGAGTATGGTTTTGTTGGCGTTGTTTGCTTTGCTGTTAATCCCTATTTCATATGCTGGTTTATTGATTGATTTAACTGCGTCGGTTAATGAGCCGTTAGGTGCGTTTTTTACTTATTTAACCGATTCAGCAGGTTGGCAGGGCTTTAGTTTGACTTTAGTAACGCTGGCTTTTTTGGTCACTCGCACCAAATGCTCCAAGAAAATAATGCTTAATCGAGTTATTCAGCTTGGTTTACTGCTTGTGATTGGTATGGGCGCGAAAACTGGTCTAAAACACTTAACGGAAAGTCCGCGTCCCTATACGCAATTGATGACCCAGCAACTGCTTATTCCAAACCCAGAGCATTTTTATAAATTGGGTGCTATACAAAAAGCGCAGGTTATTAAAAGTGTGTCGAGTCGAGTTAGTGAGTGGCGTTTGCGTCATTGGCAAGGTGAAACAGATTACTCATTTCCATCTGGGCACACCATTTTCGTCGCCATTTGTTTAGCTTTTTTTGGTGGATTATTGGTTGAACAAAAACATTATGCACTTGTGGCGGGTTTAATATTGTGGGCGTGCGGCGTGGCGTTTAGTCGGCTGTGGCTAGGGATGCATCGACCTGCTGATTTATATGGCTCTTTGCTATTTGTCAGTATAATTTATCTGCTTGTACCGAGATACTATCCACTGGATCACCCTAAACTAAGGCCAATATTGAACAGATTTCATCTATGCTAAAGGTCAAAGCAAAGTGAGAAGCTGCGGTTAAGAAAAATAACTAACCCAAACAACTTCAAATAGGAAGGGTATAATCCAGAAAAAAGAAGCCAGCAAGTTTGATGTTGGCTTCTTACATGTTGATGTAGTTAAGCGAAGAGTGACGAGATTACACCAATTAAACCGCCGAACACGCCGCCCCATACTACGAGCCAACCAAGGTGTTGTTTGATCATTTTTTGCACCATTTCTTTGACCAGTTTTGGGGTCAGTTCATTCAACCGTTGATCTATGATGTTTTCAATATTAGCTTTGATTTCTTCCATCATCGCTGGGGATTCAAACTGTTCTTTTAATGCTTGCTTAACACTCTCGCTTTGGCTGATTTCAACCACAGACTGCTGCATTTTTTCTACAAAAGGTTGTTTTAATGGCTGTAGTGCTTCAGTACCGCCAAACATCGCCAGCATGCCACCAAACGACGACTGTGCAATGACTTCAACTAATGAATCAAAGGTTGGGTTGAAATCAACTTTGGCGATCACAGGTTCTAGGTTGAGTGTTTTACTGCCAGTCATTTCTTTATTCAGGAAACGATCAATGTTGGACTCAGTGAAAAACTGTTCCATCATCAGGTTTTTTATTGCCGCTTTAAATTCTTCAAAACGCGCAGGAATGACCCCAGAGCCATACAATCCCGGTACTTTTTCAAACAGCATGTGGATGGCCAGCCAGTTGGTAATGGCTCCAGAGAAAGCAAAAAGGCCGGCGTATAACGCGATTTTGTTGTCCAATTGGTAACCTGCGCCTAATAATGCAAGCGCAATAATATTGGTAACTAAGCTCTTATTCATGATCCAATTCTAATGAAGTGAGATTGATTGATGCGAATTCTAAGGAAAAATAGCGCAATGGGGAAGTGTCAGCGAAGCAAGCCTCGCTGACTTAAGGTTTATGCTACTTCGTTATTCTCGTCGTCACAGCCAATAAAACCGCCAGTTTGATGCGCCCAAAGGTGAGCATAAATGCCGTTTTGAGCGATCAGCTCTTGGTGAGTGCCTTGTTCGATAATGTTGCCTTTATCGAGAACGATCAAGCGATCCATCGCGGCAATGGTTGACAGACGGTGAGCGATGGCAATCACGGTTTTGCCTTGCATCAGCTCATTCAAGCTCTCTTGGATGGCGGCTTCTACTTCTGAATCTAGAGCTGAAGTGGCCTCATCCAAAATCAACAATGGCGCATCTTTCAATAACACACGAGAAATCGCAATGCGCTGGCGTTGTCCCCCAGAAAGTTTTACACCACGTTCACCTACTTGCGCGTCATAACCCATGTTACCAAATGGGTCGGTTAGGGTTTCTATGAACTCATGGGCATGTGCTTGTTTGGTCGCTTGAATCAATTGTTCTTCACTGGCTTCGGGGTTGCCATACAAAATATTGTCGCGAATTGAGCGATGTAACAGAGATGTATCTTGTGTCACCATGCCAATTTTACTGCGTAGTGAATCTTGGGTTACTTGATCAATGGCTTGGCCATCAATCTTAATTTGGCCGCTTTCTACATCATGAAAACGCATCAGCAAATTAACTAAGGTAGATTTTCCTGCACCTGAACGCCCAACCAGACCGACCTTTTCTCCGGGCTTGATATTGAGCGTTAAGTTACTGATCACTCCTTTGTTTTCACCATAATGAAAACTGACATCGTCAAACTTGATCCCACCATTTTGTACCACCAAAGGTTTGGCGTCTGGTTTATCTTGGATTGAAATGGGTTTCGACAGAGTTTTCATACCATCAACAACCGTTCCCATATTCTCAAATAGAGCACCGACTTCCCACATGATCCATTTCGACATGCCGTTGATACGTAGCGCGAGGCTGATGGCAATAGCGATTGCACCAATGCTAATTGCACTGGTCATCCATAGGTAAATCGATACTGCAGAAATGACAAAAACCAGAATATAGTTTGCTAGCTCAACACACAGATTAAAGCCGGTCACTAAGCGCATTTGACGGTTCACGGTATCTAAGAAACTTTCCATACCTTGCTCGGCATACTCAGTTTCACGGCGGCTATGAGAGAACAGTTTAACGGTCGCAATGTTGGTGTAGCTATCGACGATACGCCCAGTCATGGTCGAGCGTGCATCGGCTTGCTCAGATGCTACTTTTTTCAGTTTGGGTACAAAATGGAGCTGAATACAGATATAAACGGCGAGCCAGGCCAGCATCGGCATCATTAAGCGCCAATCAGCTTGTGCGAGTATCACTACAATGGCGGTGAAATAGACGGAAACATAAACAAAAACATCAAGTGTTTTCATCACCGTTTCCCGAATCGATAACGCCGTTTGCATCACCTTTGTTGCGATTCGCCCGGCAAAATCATCTTGATAGAACGAAAGACTTTGCTTGAGCAAATAACGGTGCGCCAACCATCGAATGGACATTGGGTAGTTACCCAACATAGTTTGGTGAATAAGCAACGAATATAGGCCAATCAAGAGCGGCATGATAACCAACAACAATATTGAAAGGCCAATCAGCGTACTGCTGTTGTCGGCTAAAAAGGTTTCAGGGTTGCTGGTGGATAGCCAATCAACCAATTTGCCCATAAAGCCAAACAGTGACACTTCAACAACAGCAATAACCGTGCTTAGCAGTGTCATAACAATCAATGGCTTTTCAAAACCACGTGTGTAATAGCGACAAAATGCCCACAGAGTATCAGGCGGCTGCTGTGGCTCCTCTTTTGGGAAGGCTTGAGTAAAGCTTTCAAATATCTTATACATCGAAAATCCTTATGCCAATTCCCGCTAAAATGTGTGAGACCAAAAGCCTAAAGCGCGAGAATCAGACGTTGAATTCCAGTGAACTGGAAGAGATAGATAATTCGAACAGAAGTATAACGAAATCACCACATAAATGGCGGATTAGTTTTGATACCCCCCTCGTTTATACCCAAACAACTTAATGAGCACCGAGTACTGAATATTTTCTGCATATTCCATGCATATTTTCGAGTGGCTTCCTATTTTGGCAGTAATTATTGCTGACAAAATTGTAGCTCACAGAAAAAGAGTGAAGTTGAACCGATGAAATAATCATAAAATCAGTAAATCTTTACTTAACATTATGTTTACAATTCAAGTTAAGTAAGTGGAAAGGATAAGTTCTATGATGTTACAAGGACAATTGCTCTCACAGCCAGAATTGAAAAACGTACAAAACGCTAATTGCGTTGTGATGGTGCCACCAAAAGAGTTTAAGTTTAACGCACAAACCGCGCAAGATAATGAGTTTCAGCATCAAGTATCGTTAACGACAGAGCAAGTTCGCGAACTTGCAATGGCTGAATTTAGAACGATGGTTGATTCATTGCGTAGCGAAGGTGTGCAGGTGGTCGAGTTTGATTACCCACTTTCCGTTCAGGAGACTCCAGATGCGGTTTTTCCTAATAACTGGTTTAGCACTACAGTGGATGGAACGCTATTTTCTTTCCCAATGGCGTGTAAAAACCGTCAACAAGAAGTGAGGCCGCAAGCGCTTATTAAGGCATTAAGAGATGCCGGAAGAGTGGTGTCAGCACAAGATTCGTTACTTGATTATCAAGACAGCAACGCGTATCTCGAAAGTACCGGTGTGATGGTGATGGATCATAATAACAGGACGATTTATGCTGCTTTGTCGCAACGTTGTGACCGTGAAGTGTTAGAAGATTATGCCAATCGAATCGGTTATTCACGAGTTGTTTCTTTCCAAACGGCTTTGCCTTCAGGGCAACCGGTTTACCACACTAACGTGATGATGGCGGTAGGTGAAAACTTCTGCGTTATTTGTGATGAAGTGATTCCAGAATTTGAACGTCGATTTGTTGTGAAATCACTGGCGAAAGACAAGCAGGTTATTTCTATTTCATTGGATCAGATGAACCGTTTCTGCGGCAATATTTTACAGTTAGAGACTGTTAATGGCGATAAAGTGATTGCGATGTCGAAGTCTGCCTTTGATGCTTTTTCTCCAGCGCAACGCTCACAGCTTGCGAGCCATGGTAAATTGTTGCCTTTTAACGTCAAAACGATTGAAAATATCGGTGGTGGTTCAGTGAGATGTATGCTCGGAGAGGTATTCTTGCTGCCTAGCTGCAACTCCAAGTAGTTTGGGTATAGGCAATAGACTTCGTAATGTATTTGAGGTACCACATCGTGATTGTGATTATCTTCGCTTGCAGGTTTTTTCCCCTGTGGATTTCAACGGAACGCTACCACCAACGGCCGATGAACACGATTACATATTCCCAGAACATCTTGAAGACTATGTTGCTGGTACAAGAGTATTAGCAAGAGATGGCCATATTTACCAGTGTAAACAATGGCCAAATTCTGGTTACTGTGTTCAGTGGAATGAATATTCTAATCAATATGAGCCAGGTTCGGGTTCTGATTGGAATATGGCTTGGGATAAATGGAATTAAAGCTTGTAATGGTTTGTGGTTGAAAATTAAGAGTTCAAGCCCACTTTTTCAGCGGTGGCTATTATTTGGTTTGAATAAATTTGCTATAGGTACTTAATCGGCCATTGATATATTCAATACCACAATGGATATTTTGTTGCGTATTACCAACAATTTGGTATTCAACAATAAACTCACCGCTGATAATTTTAATAAATAAGAAACCATCGTTGATCTTCCATAAACCTTGCAGTTTTTTTTCACTAAATAGATCTTGCTCAATCAGCGTGCCGTTAGGTTTGATATGTAATGTAGAAGAGAAACCATCAACGTTTACTTTGACCCAAGGTTGCTGGTGCGCTTCGTAACTTAGGATTTTACGACGACATTTTACCCACTCTTTCAGTTCTTGTTCTTGTGTTGGAGTCAGCACTGGGAGATCTTCCATCTCTAAAAGAGTGTGATGTTTTTCGTACCAGAATAGTTGTAGATGAAGTAATTTCATTGTTTAGTCGAACATAATGCATTATGCATTAAGGCGTTAGGTAGAGGATAACTTTGCGTTATTGTCTTGGTGATGTCAATGGTCTCAAGGAAAACGTACAACGCTCTCGGGGGAGGGAGCGCTGTACAATCCCTAGTGGGGATAAAATAGGCCCTACGGTGAAGGACCTCGGAGCATGTTTTTGTTAAGTTATTTACAGGTTGAACAAACGTGGTAAGTCAGCAAAGTCGCAAGCTTGGTTTAGCCTGGCTTGAGCAACTCGAATATTATGTTTCCATTGATCATCGTGTGCCCACATTTCAATGACTAATGGTACGACACACTGTGTTGTTTTTAAGGTATGGAAAATAGCATCGAAGTGAACTTCTCCCTCGCCAATGACCAAATCTCGAAACTGCCCGGGAAACTCAGACGTGACACAATAGGTATCTTTAAGGTGGATTTGCGTGATGTGAGGTATACTCAGTGTTAGTTCTGTGCACACATCATAATTCCAACCTGAAATGTTTCCAACGTCAGGATAAGCCGTAAAATAAGGTGACGGAACATCTCGGTTGAGAATTTCAAATTTACTGAGTGAGTTAAGGTAATTGGTATCCATAATCTCAACAGCTAACATCACCCCAGCTCGTTCCGCTAGTTTCGCCGCATGACGCATGCCTTCAATAAAACGTTGATGTGTTGCTTTATTCGCTGGTTCGTAATAGACGTCATAACCAGCCAATTGAATGGTGCGTATACCCAATTTGTAGGCTAAGGTGATAGCTTTTTCCATGTGCAGCACTGCTTGTTCACGAATGGCTGGATCGGCTGAGCCAAAAGGAAACTTGCGATGTGCGCTTAAACACATCGACTGCAATGGTATTTGGTACTGTTCACATAAGCGGCGTAGCGTATAAATAGTATCGTCATCCCAGTCTAGGCGACGGCGGCGTTCATCAGATTCATCAACCGAAATTTCGAGAAAATCGAAGCCAAGTTCTTTGGTTGCTGACAGTTTTTCTTCCCAGTTAAAGGCGTTAGGCAACGCTTTTTCATACAGCCCGACGCGATGACGTTGCAAGTGTTGATACATAACGCCTCCTAGTTCCAGAAACGATCGATTTGAGTGCGTAGTGCTTCAGCTGTTGCTCTTCCTTTTTCGCCCGCAAGTGCGCGTCCTGCAATGAAAGTTTTGGCTTTGATGCCTTCGAATAAGTAAAGATCTTCCGGTACGATACCTCCAGTGATGGAAAGCTCTAAACCAAGCTCAGACAACTGACGCATTTTTTCCAGATCTTCATTGGTCCAACCGATTCCTGCCAATTCAGCATCTCTTGAACGGTGATAAATGGCTTGTGTGATGCCTAAATCAACCCACGCTTGTGCGTCTGCGAAGGTCCAGTTACCGTAGATTTCAATTTGAATTTCTCTACCCAGTTCATCGGCAATATTTTTACACGCCCCAATGGTCGCTATGTGCGCTGCGGCTGATACGGTGATCCAATCGGCACCGGCTTCAAATGCCATACGAGCCAAAATAGCACCGCCATCGGTGGTTTTCATATCACAGACTAAGATATGATCTGGATGGTTGTTGCGTAGGGTTTTTACGGCGTTCATTCCTTCAGCAAAGGCGAGAATCGTGCCTACTTCAATAACATCAACAAAGCTTTCTACGTTTTTTGCTACTTCAATAGCGGAGATAAGATCAGTTTGGTCTAAAGCGATTTGGATCATTGGTTTGGTCATGATATTTATCCTTGAATTTTGTCACGTATCAGACGGGCAAGCCCATCGTGGTTATTGTTGGTTGCACAAATGAGTTTGGCGTGTGATTTGACTGTGTCATCGGCGTTGTGCATTGCCACACCAAGCCCTGCATACTCAAGCATGGAAATGTCGTTATGGTTGTCACCCACCGCCAGAACATGGTTGGCGTGATAACCAAGGTCGGCGACATATTCTGCAAGACGCAGCCCTTTATTGTTACCTTTTGCAGCAAAGTCGACTCGGTTTGACCAAGAACGTTCTCCGTTGAATTTTTCTTTAATCCACGCTTGTTGCGACAGTCGTTCAATGGAGCTTGGTAACCCTTCGACCACAAATTTCCAGATGAACGGTTCTTGTTTGGCTCGAGTACTGAATGAATCGATTTTTTCGATCTTTGGCCGATGTTCCACAGGGTACTGGCTTGCCCATTTCTCCAGTGCTTGCATGTATGCAATCGGGTTACAGTTGGAATAAGTCATCGCATCGGTAACGTACATCACCAGTTTCATTTGAAACTCTTTGGCCAGTGAGAGAAACGTTAATGCATCTTGTTTGTCGATCGCGTTGTGTTTGAGCACTTGATCTTTTTGATAATCATAAATATACGTACCATTACAACAGATAATGGGCGTGGTTAAGCCAAGCTCTGAGTAATACGGTTTCGCTGCTGTATGATGGCGACCGGTGACTATCACGACGTGGCAATACTGCTGCGCCTGTTGAATGGCCATTTTGACTTCGGGGTGGATGGTGTGTTCATCCGTCAATACGGTGCCATCAAGATCCAATGCGAGGACTTTATACATAGTGATTATCTTTGCCCGTAATAGGCATTGTCGCCATGTTTACGTAGGTAGTGCTTATCAGACAACTCTGGTTGAATCTTGATACCACTATTAAGCGAACGGGTTGCTAACGCCATCGCAGAGATTTCTTCCAGTACTACCGCGTTATGCACTGCGTCATTGGCATCTTTACCCCATGAGAATGGGGCGTGCCCTGCCACGATGACACTCGGTACAGCCATCGGGTCAATGTGCCGATGTTTGAATTCTTCAATGATCACCAGCCCAGTGTTTTGCTCATAGGGACCAGAGATTTCATCGTAAGAAAGCTTGCGAGTGCAAGGAATATCACCGTAAAAATAGTCAGCGTGTGTGGTGCCTAATGCTGGAATATCAATTCCGGCTTGAGCCCAAATAGTTGCGTTTCGTGAGTGCGTATGCACCACACCACCGATACTTGGATAAGCTTTATAAAGTTCGATATGGGTGGCAGTATCGCTGGAAGGGTTGAGGCGACCTTCAATGATATGACCATCGAGATCGACGACAACGATATCGTCCACTTTCATACCGTCGTATTCAACACCCGAAGGTTTAATGGCGATGACACCAAGTTGGCGATCAATCTCAGAGACGTTGCCCCAAGTAAAGGTCACTAAACCATATTTGGGTAGTTTGAGGTTTGCGTCGAGTACTCGCTGTTTCAATGCATTGTACATAATATCCTCACTAAGCCATTTGAGCTGCTAAAGCTTCATCAATCACTTTATAAACATCATCTTTGGTACGGCAACGGCGCAGTTTGTCGAGATCGACACCGCTTTCGCTTTCTTCATCGTCAAGCACTTGTGTTACTTCCATCAACCCTTCCATATGCTCATCAGAAGAACTTCCCGCCAGAGTGATCAGCACATCGACAGGTTCATCTTCACCATCAAAATAAATCGGTGAGTCGAGTGTCACTAAGGCAAATGCGGTTCTAATGACACCATTTTCAGGGCGTGCATGGGGCAGGGCAAGGTTTGGTGCAATAACAATATAAGGGCCTAACTCTTCAACACTGCTGATGATTGCATCGTGGTAACGTGGGTCTATCGCACCGGAGGCGATGAGCATATCGGTACCGATTTTGATCGCTTCTTTCCAGTTGCTAGCCGATGCTTGTAGTTGAACCGAGTTGTTATCAATTAGTGACTGTTTGAGTCCCATAATTCTATCTCCAGAGGTGGTGCCAGTCGGGCTGGCACCTATTGTTTTTGTATTGAGTTGGTTATTTCAGAGTCACAAAGTTTTTGTTGATAATATCGAGTAATTCATCACCGAAAGAGTTCGGGTTAAGCATGTTTTGTACACCGAGTACAAATTTGCCGTCACCGGGTTCCATCTCTCCAGATAGATGCTTTGACGATACAATGATGTCGGTTGAGGCCAATTTTGACTTGTAGTCAGACACAGCACAGGAATCCATGACGTGTGGAATCCCTCTTTTCTCTAAGTATTTGCCAATTTTCATTTTCATCATCATTGAAGAACCTTGGCCGTTACCGCATACCGCTAAGATGCTGACAGGGCGAACACCATCGCTGGCTTTAATTGCTTGCTCGACTGCCGCCACTACTTCTGGCTCTTCGGATACTTGCACCATGCCTTGTGCGTCTTCTTCAGCACGAAGTTGTTTCGAAGCAAAGAACATGTACACACCAGCTAGCGCTACAAGGACAAAGAAGAACAAGTTAGACGCTGACAAACCTTGCATAATAGGAGGGAATACCAATGCCCAGTCAGCCATGCCCATCCAACCACTAAATTCTGTACCGTGTTGGTTGAAGATATGAATAGCCCAAGCAGAGCCAACCACTTCGATAACACCCATCACAAAACAAATCTTCATTACTGCGCGCCAGCCGCCAAAGTGGTTGGCGAACACACCAATCGTTGCGTTAGAGAAGAACATCGGGATAAAGCCAGGAATGATCATGATTGGCGCATCAAATGCCAACATCGCAAGAACCGCGGTAAATTGGCCGATAGCACCCCACATGAAACCGAATACCATCGCATTGGGTGAAAAGGCATAGATAGCGGCACAGTCAATGGCTAACACCGCATTGGGGATGACACGTTCTGAAATACCCTTGAACGCTTCAGAAAGTTCAGCCACAAACATGCGCACACCAGCGACAATGACTTGAATCGCTACCGCAAATTTCAGGCCCGTTTCAAGAATGTAGATAGACCAATGGGTCTTACCTGCCATTTCTTGTAGGTTATCCAAGCCAAAAGATAGCAAGATAATGCCGAAAAATACCGTCATCACGATGGCTGTTGCTGCGATGCTGTCATGGAAAATATGCAGCCATTTAGGCAATTCTAGGTGGTCAACGCTTTCCTTTTTATCACCTAATTTTGGTGCTATTTTAGTGGCGATCCAAGAGGCAACTTGTTGTTGGTGGCCAATAGAGAAACCTGCTCCACCCGTAACCGCTTCGGTTGGTTTGAACATGATATTTGAGGAGATCCCCCAGTACAATGCCATCAGTACTGCGGAATAGATGATGGTTTCCCACATGCTTGTGCCTAGTACTAGGTAGAACACAGCTATTAATCCAGCTTGCTGAAACATGATATGCCCAGTAAGCATGATGGTGCGAATGCCCGTGTACCGGCGAAATAGGACCAGAAGAATGTTGATGCCGAGTGCAATAAGAACGGTATAACCAACCCAAGAGTAGTTATCACCCATGATCTCCATAGTTGCCATCATTGATGTATAGGGATCAATCACTGACCCAGTCAAACCGTGATACTCGGACAACTTAGCTATCACCGGTTTAAAACCTGCGACCAATGTGCCAGCACCGACTTGTACCAACATAAAACCAACGATGGTTTTAATTGATCCTTTGATGATGGTTGTCGCGTCTCTTCTTAATAACCAGTATCCAATTAAGGTGACTAAGCCCAGAAGTAAAGGTGCTTTAGTCATGACTTGGTTATAAAAAATGTAGAAGATATCGTACAAGAACTCCATATCTTTACCCCTTGATTATGTATTTGTAGTTATGTTTATTCCCGTCTTACTAGAAGCTGGGTGTAGGTTAGAGTGAATAAATCAGATTGTTTTGATCTCATTCAGTTTTTGCTCACGAAATAGACTTTACCAATCATAAGTAATCATTCAATGCTCATTTGTGATTATTTTGATTTTTATCAATTTTGCCGTTGAGCGAAAGCGTTATTTGATACATAGATCACCAAAATTCATTTATATTGATTAAATTCAATAAGTTGTGGTTTATTGTGATCTGGGGAGGCATTTTATTTGTATTATGTTTGACATAATATGGTCTGAGAAATAGAATCAAAACAAATCATAAATACTCACAAAGTAATCACTTGATGAGAAGATAAGGTGATAACCATGAACGAAGTACAAAGACACAATGAAATCCTGTCTTTGTTAGATAACATGCGCACCATTAATGTCGCGCACATTATCGACAGATTTAAAGTGTCACCTGCGACGGCAAGGCGTGACATTTCGAAACTCGATGAGCTAGGTAAGTTAAAAAAGGTTCGTAACGGTGCAGAGCGTTTAGAGATTAAAAAAAGAGCTTGGACTCCGCTCAATATTGACAGTACGGATCATTTTTATGAGAAATCAAATGTAGCGATGGCTGCGGCAAAGTTGTGTAAACGCGGTGATAGTGTGGTTATTAACTGCGGCTCAACCGCTTTCTTGCTTGGGCAAGAGCTATGTGGTCAAGATATACAAATTGTGACCAACTATTTCCCGCTCGCGAGCTATCTTATCAATGAAGATCATGACGATGTGATTATCATCGGAGGCCAATACAACAAAGCTCAGAGTCTTTTCCTAAACCCAATACCGGATGCGTTAAATAGTTATGCTGTCCATTGGATGTTTACCAGTGGCAAAGGTTTAACGGAAAACGGCTTGTATAAATCCGACATGCTAACGGCCGTGGCAGAGCAACAAATGCTTGAACAGATTGGCAAGCTGGTTGTGGTGGTTGATAGTTCAAAAATTGGGCAGCGAACTGGTATGTTATTTTGCTCGGCGAGCAAAATTGACATTGTGATTACGGGTAAAGATGCCAACCCCGATGTCATTGAAGGACTTCGACGGCAAGGAATAGAGGTTATGCTCGTGTAGATGGCGTTTATTCTCTAACCCATTCTAATAAATAAAATATTGGCTCAGTGTCTTAATTTTAGATTAAGACGCTTAGCTCCCTACATCCTAAAAATTGTCTAACTTATTGTGAAAAAGGTATTGTTATGAGTAATGTGAATGAAATTACCCGTGAGTCATGGATTCTGAATACATTCCCAGAGTGGGGAACATGGCTAAATGAAGAGATCCAAAATACGGTTGTGGAAGCCAATACTTTCTCGATGTGGTGGCTTGGTTGTACTGGTGTATGGCTGAAAACAGAAGGTAACACCAATATTTCTATCGATTTTTGGTGCGGAACCGGTAAGAAAACACAAAAGAATGCATTGATGAACCCTCAGCACCAAATGATGCGTATGGGCGGGGTGCGAGAACTGCAACCTAACCTCAGAACTTCGCCTTTTGTGATGGATCCATTTGGTATTAAAGAGATTGATGCGGTGTTAGCAACTCATGACCATGCTGATCACATTGACATTAATGTTGCCGCAGCGGTATTGCAGAACTGTGGTGAGCATGTGAAATTTATTGGTCCGCAAGCTTGTGTCAATTTATGGCAGGGTTGGGGAGTACCAGAAGAGCGCTGCGTTGTCGCAAAAGTCGGTGATTGTATTGAAATTGGCGATATGAAAATTAAAGTGCTCGATTCGTTTGACCGAACTGCTTTGGTTACTTTGCCTAAAGGGGTTTCGTCTTACGACAAAGCAATTTTAGATGGAATGGATGACCGCGCCGTCAACTATTTAATCGAAACCACTGGTGGTTCAATTTATCACTCTGGTGATTCTCATTACTCTAACTATTACGCTAAACACGGTAATGAATATCAGATCGATGTGGCTTTGCTTTCTTATGGTGAAAATCCACGTGGTGTGACCGATAAAATGACCGCATCTGATATTTTACGTGCGGGTGAATCATTAGATTGTGAAGTAGTGATCCCATTCCATCATGATATTTGGGCGAATTTCCAAAATGACCCGCGTGAAATTGAAGTGCTGTGGCAAATGAAGAAAGATCGCCTGCAATACGGTTTTGCCCCGTTCTTCTGGCAAGTTGGCGGTAAATATACTTACCCGACAGATAAAGGTCGCATGCATTACCAACATTTTAGAGGTTTCCGCGATATCTTTGTTGATGAGCCAGAATTGCCATATAAAGCATTTCTATAATGTAACCAATAAGAGGCCGAATTCGGCCTCTTTTCTTTTCCAATTCTAACCCACTGATTTCAGAAGTTGTTATCATTCCTAAGTCATTACGTAGAGAAGGTAGGTAACAGTAATACGTTGTACTTAAAGGATGACTTGCTCTATTTGTGCTGGTGGTTGATAGTGCAAAATGGTCATTGAAGTTGGTGATTGCAATAGTTCATTTTCAGCATGACCGGGCTGTACATTGCGCAGATTGGTGTCACAAATGACTTGCCAATTTTGGTCGCGATCACTAGGGAGGGTAAAGCGAGCCGGTGCGTTAGTTTGGTTAATGAGATAAAGCATTTCCGCTCCGTCTGTACCAATGCCCATATGCAGAGCGACCGAACTTAATCGATTCCAATCATCATGCTCCATTAAGGAGCCATCAACACGACGCCAGAAAATGCGGTTACAATTTCGTTCCTCGCCACTAAACGCACGAATAAAGGGCACCATGTAGGTTTGGCGTGCTGCCACCATCTCTGCTAGCCAGTCTTTAAAATAGGTTTTTCGCTCGGTCATACTCCAATTGAGCCAACTGATCTCATTGTCTTGGCAATATGCATTGTTATTGCCTTGTTGGGTGTGTGAAAGAACATCAGCACTCAGAATGTGTGGAATACCAAATGCAAAAAGCAGGCTGGCCATCATATTACGTTTTTGCTTTTCACGCGTGGCGATAATCACCATATTCTTGGTTTCGCCTTCAGTGCCATAGTTGTCTGAACGGTTATCGCCGTGCCCATCTCGATTCTGCTCACCGTTCGCTTCATTATGCTTGTGTTTATAAGAAACCAAGTCCTGCATGGTGAAACCATCGTGATAGGTAATGTAGTTAACTGTAAGTTTATATGGCCAATTTGCTGCACTATAAAGGTCACGAGAACCCATCAAACGGGTAGCAAATTCTTTCAGGTAACCTTGGTCACCACGCCAGAAGCTACGTGTAATATCACGCAGTTTGTCATTACATTCGTTCCAGCCGAGTGGGAAATTACCCACTTGGTATCCGTTAGGCCCAATATCCCACGGTTCAGCGATAAGTTTGATGTGTTTTAAAATAGGGTCTTGGGCTACGGCTTTGAAAAAAGCGGCATCTGGGCTGAAGTTATCGCCATTACGGCCAAGTGTTGCCGCGAGATCGAAGCGAAAACCATCAACTTTATAGTCGCTAACCCAGTAGCGTAGTGTGTCCATGACAAGGTTAAGCGCTGGTTGATAAGAAAGATCAACCGTATTACCACAGCCAGTAAAATTCGCGTAATGCTGGCCATGCTTAAGGTAGTATTTAGGATCGAGTGCTTTTAAATTAAACACTGGACCATCTTCGCCACCTTCAGCTGTGTGGTTATATACCACGTCTAATATCACCTCAATGCCTTGTTTATGCAGCTCTCGTATGGTCGTTTTTAGTTCAATGACTGCATCATTTTGGGCATAGCGTGGATCGGGTGCCATAAATAAGTAGGGGTTATAGCCCCAATAATTCACTTTTCCCATATCTAAAAGATGAGGTTCATGCATGCATGCGGCAACAGGTAGAAGCTGTAATGTGGTGATATTTTGTTGGCGATAAAATTGCAGCATTTCATTGCTAACCAAACCTAAATACGTTCCTCGCAGCATTTTAGCAATCTCAGGATTGCATTGCGTCACCCCTTTGACATGCGTTTCAAACAAAACCGTTTCATCGCGTGGAATATTAGGTTTAGTGCTAGATTGCCAATCAAAGCGATCATCAATCACGATACATTTCGGCAACTGAAAACTTTTTTTGGAACTAAAAGGGGTTTTGTAGTCTAAGTTTTTGTCTATCGCTTTTGCGTAGGGGTCTGAAATATAGTGTGGATCTTCTTCATTTAAGATTACATACCCATATTTCTGACCTGCTTTTACGTTTGGTATATAAGTGTGTTGGATACCTGCATATTCATTGTCTAATGCATGTGTTGCGTAGTTACCCTCTTCATCAAAGAGTGCGAGTAAAAGTTGTTTATTAGCCGGAGCATAAATAGCAAAGTTACAACCCGCTTCGTCAACGGTTGCTCCTAATGGGTGAGGGCTAGAAATAGTACTTTTCATAAGGTTATCTTTATTGTTATGTCGCTTCACATCGTCGTCGGTTTAAGTAAAAAGCTTTGTTGTTACTAGGTCAAGCGTCCAATGAATAAAATGTCGATGTAATTTTATTTCATTTTCATTACCTAATTGTAGTGAAATAGTGATCTGCTATGCATTTTGTATTCCTTTTTGTCAGAAGTAATTGATATCCTCCCCCTGAAATACGTGATCGATGATTCAAAAACACCATGCTGTAAAATTTCTCATCCTTTCTCCTCCCCCTTAAATAACTTTAGGGTGGAGGAAGCCACCCCCTTACGCCTTTAGTAATCTTCTCATCGTTGAAACAACTGGGGACCTAGTCCCGTCTTACCTCTTCTTTTTGGGTTCTATCTGTCAACTGCCTTGCAGGTTCCAATAGGAGAAGAGAGAAAGTTTTAAATATTGTCCGTAATTAAAATTTTCTAATAAATATAAATCGTCCTTAATGGAGTTAAGAATGAAAAAAGTAAGTGTAATTGCTGCCGCAGTGGCCGCTACTCTAGCAGCAGGTTCTGCTTTTGCTGCTGAAGCTGATTTTCATGGTTATATGCGTGCTGGATTTGGTGCTAATGCCGACGGTGGTTCTCAGTACTGTTATGGTAATGGTGGCCCAACTGTCTTTGGCCACGCAGTAGGCCGTTTAGGTGACGAGTGTGATGTATATGCTGAACTCTCCCTAAACGTAAATAAAGTATGGGAAAGTGCTGAAGGTGATTCTTTTAACTTACATACTTTGGTTGCTTACGGCACTTACGAAGATGGCGGTCTAGATTATCGTGGGAACTCTTTCCAAAGTATTGGTGTTGATCCCGATAGCCCTTGGAGTGGCCAACGTGCAGCATTCCGTGAAGCTTGGGCTGATTACTCAATGTCTAATGGTATGAAACTTTGGGCAGGTAATCGTTATTACGGTCGCAAAGATATCCATATATTAGATATGTATTATATCAATAATTCTGGTAATGGTATTGGTGTCGAAAATATTGATGTTGGTTTTGGTCAGTTCCATGCTGCGGTTGTGCAACATAAATGGAAAGCGCCTCTATCAGTTGTTGACGACCCTAATACACCTGAAGATGAATCAGCCGCTTTAGAAAAAACACAGGTATATTCTACTGCTAATACCATTGATTTGCGCCTAACAGGTGTTGAAACCAATGACAAAGGTAGCATGGAATTTATCCTTCTAGCTGCTAAGCCTTCTCATACAGATGCTCAAGAAAAAGCGATTGATGCTGGTGTAGGTAATACTGGTGATTACGGTTTAGATAAAGCAGGCTTCTCGTTCACTGCCGAGCATACCCAAGGTCACAGTATGGGTTTCAACAAAGCTGTGATTCAGTATAACACTGAAGGTTATGCATGGTCTGGCTTTGTAGGTAACCACCTTGGTGACTCATACAATATGGAAATGGGTCAGGAAGGTCGCAAATCGATTCGATTGATTGATTGGGGTGTTATCGAAGGCAATAAGTGGGATCTTGGTTATTCTGTAGTTTATGCTCAACTTCTCGATAAAGGCACTGGTGCATCTAGCGACGCTGAAGATGCAACTGCTTTGAGTGTTGTAGTTCGTCCTTCATATAAATGGTCTGAAACTATGAGTACAGTATTGGAACTAGGTTATTACCAACAAGACTTTGGTTCTGATTGGGGTGCTGACAAACAAGACCTAAATAAAGTTACTATTGCACAACAATGGCAAGCGGGTAAAAGTTTCTGGGCTCGTCCTGCGATCCGTGTATTTGCTAGCATGTATGATGGTGATATGGCTGTAGAAAATAATGATGTTATGATTGGTGCACAAGTTGAAGCTTGGTGGTAATGATTAATATATTAATGTTTTCATAGTCTAAAGTAGCCAGCAATATGCTGGCTACTTTCATGTATAGTATGGGTCTTTTTATGAAGAAAAAAAATTGGTTAGCGCTGTACGGACTAACTTTCTTAGCGGGTTGTTCTTCTCTCCTCAATGTATCAAATGAAGTGTTAGGTAATGACGTTAAGGTTGTTTCAAGTGTTGAAAGCGTTAAATGGAACGCTGTTACTATCCCTAGTTCATTCTCATTTGTTTTTTCTCCGGAAAGCCAGTTGTTACAAATGGATGGTTTTGAAAGCCCTGTCTCTGGGTTTTCGTTTCAGAACCCCGGAACACCAGTTATCCTTGAGGTTAACGCACCAGTCAAAGATCTTTCTGTATTTTCCCCAAGTGTGAACGTATACGATCAAAATATGAATTTAATCCAAAAATATACATCTGATGTTTTTGGTTATGATCGTAATAACTTTGTTAAAGGTGCTGTTTTATCTGGAGAAGTTGAACTTAATTTATCAGCATCAACTTCCGTGGCGCATGTCATTATTTACACAACTAAAAATGATTTGAAAGATACAACTACTATTATCCATCCAGCCAAAGCGATGGCCATTTCTAAACGAAATGATCCTCCGGCGATTGATGATCCGATTGCAAAACACAGTGAATATGGAACTCTTTCGGTATCAATAAAAACTAAGTCAACATTCAGTTTATTTGGGGAGTCGAAATCACCTTCAGCACCAAATATTCCAGAACCTGTCGTAAAGAATGTTATGGTTCAACCTGAAACTCAAAGCTATTATTATCAGGCGATTGAATTAGCAGTAAACTCTAACGATATCCCCAAAGCACTTAGCCTACTTGATGAAGCGAAAGCGCTAGGTATCGAGGGTGCACAAGAAGTATTTGTAAAAGCCATCAATGCTAAATAACTCATGATTTTTTATCGGCGTTTCTGTGGAGACGCCTTTGTTTTTTAGCCTCAGAAATCGATTAAAGCTGGTAAAGAATAACCGCAGTGTGGTGATAAACCCCGTATGTTGCGTTTTTCCTGTCTCGACACTCTTCTATTCCCCCAAACTACAAACTATGGCGCAATTAGCGCAATTGCGTATAACACTCTGCAAAAGAGTGCGGTACTATCGTTTAATACGTTTCTAAAATTTTGATGGTGTGGCTGATTATCGCCACACTATTTGTGTAAAAAGCATCGATAACCGTCAGTTTTTCTCAAATATTGAGGAAAATGGTCGATAATGACATTAATCAATTAAATAAGATTTGAATTAAATGAGTACTATTGGGATTGCCATTGGCGCAACCGGACTATCACTCATCCTTATTTTGGTATGGATGCTGTCTCTATCGCTGCGCAAAAAGCGGCTAGAAGAAGAGCGAAAAGCAAGAGAGATCGCTTACCGTAAAGCGATTGAAAAGTCACGCGAGCAAGATAGACAAGATCGTTTATTTAAAGCAGAAACGGGCCACGTTCCGACCATTTTATATTTAGCCAAAGAGGCGGAGCGTACCAATATAAAAGAAGCTATGTATTGGTATGACAAAGCAGCAAATTACGACAACATTGCCGGCATGTATGGGGTTGTGCGCATTTGTCAAAAGTTTCGTGATGATCTGATCCTCAGACAAAAAGAGAAATTTTGGCAAACCTATATCGCAGGGCTCGAAGGAAATAGCACTGCCAAATATGAAACGGGTATCGCTCTGGTCAATGGCCGAGGTGTTGAAGCCAATGTCGCCAAAGGCGTCAGTTTGATTGAAGAAGCCGCAGAAGATGACTTAATTGAAGCGATCATCTTTATGGGGGATTGGTGTGTCTCTCACGATAACATTGCCCCCGCTCCTTCGGACTCTACGTTTTGGTTTTCAAAAGCAGCAAAGTTAAATAGCTCACTAGGGCAGATGAAATTAGGGCTTAACTACCTGAAAGGGGTTGGGGTAGTAATGGACCACAACAAAGCGTGCTATTGGTTAGAGCGCGCTTCAGAAAAGGGCAATGCTGAAGCCATGTATCATGCAGGGGAAGCATGGATAGACAAAGGACCTAATGGTAACGCGATTGCGTACATTTGGCTTTTTTTATCGGCACATTTTAGTTATGAGCCAGCCAAGGTGCTTCGAGATCAAATTGGCTCATGTATTGGTGTGGATTCAGTGGTAGGGCTGCAATCTCTGGCGAAACCTTTAATGAAGAAAATCGGCGCAGGGACGGTCAGCAAGCATTCCATTATCAAAGCACTGAACAAGCTTTATAAGCGTGGTATTCATATCCCACAGAAAGGGGAGGCGGCTGAGGATGACAATCTATTCAGTCACTCAGGAGAAAGTTTGTTGGATGATAATCCATCTTCTCCGGAAAGCGTGAGTCCACAGAAGGATGTTCATTTTCCATTGGACTTTTCCAGTACTTCTATCGATCAATAGAGAGTGTAAAATAAAAATCCCCAGACAAGTTGCTGGGGATTTTTTATGGGCGATTTAAGCGCCTTTATTGTGTTCGGCTTGGCAAACCGCAGCAGTGAATACTACGTCTGTTGAGCTGTTCAGTGCGGTTTCGGCAGAGTCTTGAATGACACCGATAATGAAGCCAACAGCTACTACTTGCATTGCGACATCATTAGAGATTCCAAACAAGCCACACGCCAGTGGGATCAACAATAGTGAACCACCTGCTACGCCTGATGCGCCACAAGCTGAAACGGCTGCGACTACACTCAGCAATAGCGCGGTCATAAGATCAACTTCAATACCAACCGTATTTACTGCCGCCAACGTTAATACCGTTATGGTGATGGCTGCGCCTGCCATATTAATGGTTGCACCCAGAGGAATAGATACAGAGTAAGTATCTTCATCCAATTTTAGCTTTTCACATAACGCCATATTTACGGGGATGTTTGCCGCACTTGAACGAGTGAAAAACGCGGTAACGCCACTTTCACGTAGGCATTGGAAAACCAACGGGTATGGGTTCTGGCGAGTTTTCACATAGACAATGATTGGGTTGACTACTAAAGCGATGACTAACATCGCGCTAAGCAATACGAAAAGAAGGTTAGCGTAACCAGAAAGTGCTTCAAAACCAGTTGTTGCAAATGTTGATGCCACTAAACCAAAAATACCAAACGGTGCAAGGCGAATGATGAAACGCACAATTTGCGAAACACCATGACTTAAGTCTTCAAATACCGCTTTGGTTGTCGCTGATGCATGGTGAAGCGCTAAACCAAGACCAACAGCCCAAGCTAGAATGCCAATATAGTTAGCACTCATCAGCGCATTCACTGGGTTATCAACCAGTTTGAATAGCAGTGTATTTAATACTTCTGCAATACCTTGAGGGGGTGTTGTGCCTTCAGCGCCAGCAACAAGCGTTAATGTCGTTGGAAACATAAAGCTCAGTAGGACAGCGGTTAGCGCAGCGGTAAAGGTGCCAACAAGGTAGAGTACTACGATTGGACGCATATAAGTGTGTTGGTTTTTCTTTTGGTTCGCGATTGACGCCGCAACTAAAATAAAAACGAGGATTGGTGCAACCGCTTTTAGTGCACCAACAAAAAGGTTACCAAGTAAGCCCGCACTTTGGGCGTAGTCTGGTGAAATGGTTGCTAATAGTCCACCGAGAACGATACCGGTGAGTATTTGCAGAACCAAATTGCCGCGCGCAAAACGGGCGAAGATATTGTTGCTTTGCATAGTTATCCCTGAAATAAATCGAGTTATACCATTCCCATTTGAAGCCGCGGCTGTGTTGGCTACATTCACTTATCCCTAATGGAGATGAACTCACTCGCCGCTTACCTGCAACTTCAAGTTGTTTAGGTATATCTCCTGTTTACCTGAAGGCCATGAGATGACTCTATAGCTTCAGTGTTCGTTGATATATTGAGTTATAGTGACTTCAGTGGTTTCCCCTGAAGGGAACAATATTAGCTACCCAAAATAATGTGTCTAGAATTAATTGATAATTAGCATAAATAATTAACGAATATACCTAAATGCAATCAAAAACGGATGAGATGTAAATGAAATGTAGCGGTTAATTGCAAGGCAGAGGGCTTAGGGTGTGTCAGTCATTGTTGAGGTAGAGTTGCTAGGTTAGCTAGATTAAGGATGTCGGTTATTTATTGGTGAGGTGGTGAGCAATAAAAGGGATGAGTTTCCTCATCCCTTTTTCATATTAATGGTGCGCCATACCGTTCATGACTTTTTTCACTGGTACGGTAAGCATTTGTTGTTCACCGTTTGCAAAAGTGAGTGCAACATTAATTTCTTCACCTTCGGTGAGTGGTTTTTTCAGGTCAAGTAGCATGATGTGAAAGCTGCCTGGTTTGAGTTCAAGTTTGCCCTGTGCTGGTACTTTGAATTGTGGAATTTGGCGCATTTTCATCACATCGCCTTCAGTAATAACATCGTGTAATTCAACTTTGCCTGCTACATCAGTTTTGGCGGATACAATAAAGCGATCTTGGTCGCTGCTGTTTGTAATTTGAGCAAAAACAGCGCTGGTTGTTGCTGTTGGTGCGGTAGCTCGCGCGTAAAGGTGATGAGTCATGATATCCGATTTTGCGTAAGCGAATGGACTAAGGGCTAAGGTTGCTAGCAATAGTGTATTGAGCTTCATGTTATTTTCCTTCTGATGAAGTCGTTATTGTTTTGATGGCTTCCACAATAGGCTCTGGTGAAAGCGTATGAGGGACTTTGGTGATCAGTGTTCCATCGGGTTGTAGAAAGTAGAAATAGGAGCTGTGGTCTAAGGTGTATTTGAGCTCTGAGCCTTTGAGTTCGGTCTTGCGGAAGATAACACCATAGTAATGCGCCAATGGCGTGGTTGTTTCCAAGGGAGCAGATAACCCTTCAATCAGCGGGTGAAAATATTGCGCGTATTGATGAGAATCATTAGCGCCATCACGCTCAGGATCCAAGGAAATAAACATCGGACGCAGTTTGGCCTTGGTATCGTCATCAATTTGGTTCAGCGCTCCAGACAACATGGCAAGTGATGTTGGGCAAACATCTGGACAACGAGTAAAGCCAAAGTAAACCATACGTATTCGTGGGTCTTGCGGGTCAAAAATGGCGACGGGTTTGTTGTCTTTGCCAAATAACACCACATCAGCATTGTTTTTCGCTTCTATGTTGTTTGATGGTTGCTGTGAATCAAAATACGCTTTTAAACCTAAGCCGCAGGTAAAGGCAACGACCAAAATCAGTGACCAGTTTTTACTCATCTTTCCATCCTTATTGCAGGGAAAACTTGAGTTGAGCCATCAGATAAGTCGCCAATCCAAGTCATTTGTTCAGTGGTACATACAGGAAGTATCACCTCGGTGGTATATAACCCATTCTCATTTTTTGTTAGTACATACTTAGCGATGCCCATATCCATCTCTAACCCCTTTAATGATAGAACGAGCTTATCGCTTTGAGCCTTTGGCCAATCGACCGTTAAAGTATTGGCCACAAGTGGTTGAGAGGTATCTTGCGCTAATGTCATCGATACCTCACTTTGTTGACATGGTTTGCTAGACAGTTGGCAATATTGGCTGATATCTCGTTGTGTTGAATAGGAAGAGATCCAATGTAGGATGTCACTACTGAAATAGCCTGCGAATAAAGCAAGGGCAAGGGCACAAATTTGTATTGCATGATGCATTGAGTTGAGATTCCAGGCGGTAGTAAAGCGCAAATGTTATCACAGACGTAGCTAAGTCGTTGCTACAAATAGGGAAAGTGTGGATTCAATCAAGAATAGTAAGGTGAATTTTCCCACCTTACTTTCATCATTAACAATGGAGATTTATACGTTGTGGTGCTTTGCGTATTTCTCTAAACCAAGCACTAAGGCAACAGCGCATAGCATGAGCACAATCGCGAGTGGCCATTGCGAGGGTTGCGAGGTTATGGCCTCAAATTCAAAAGGTGATAAATTATGCTCAACTAAAGGCACTTGTTCTCCGTGGGAATTGATACGCCATGTAATGGTTTCTTTCCAGGGCCAAATTTTTGGCAATGTGCCAACCATTAGCCCGGTTAGAAAAATCAACGTTAAGTCTCTAAAGCGTTTGAGTAACCAAGACAAGATATGAGAGAAACTGAGTAAACCGAGTACACACCCCATCAGAAAAAGGGCCAATATATCGATCTGCATTGCTTTGACTGCGCCGAGTACTGGTGCGTACATACCAATTAAAAGCAAAATGAAACTGCCGGAAATGCCCGGTAAGATCATTGCGCATATTGCGATAGAGCCAGCGATAACAATGTTAATCGCGGTCGGTTCGAGTTGCATCGGGTTGAGCACTGTTATGCTGTAGGCGAAAGCGATACCGAGTAAAAACAGAACTAATCGTGAAAACTTGATTTGTTCAATCTGTTTTAAAATATGAAAAACAGAAACAATAATAAGACCAAAGAAAAATGACCAAATAGGGATGGGGTGGGTCGCGAGTAGCCACGAGATAAGTTTTGCGAGCGAAAGAATACTCGTGAATACACCGCCAAATAATGCAATGAGGAAGAAGCCATTAATATGATTAAAAGCAGCAACAAACCCCTCTCGTTTCCATAGGCCTAGTACGCTCGGGTTAATACGGCGAATACTTTCAAGAAGCGTATCATAAACACCGGTGATAAAGGCAATAGTACCACCGGAAACGCCAGGAACAACGTCTGCGGCACCCATCGCCATTCCTTTTAAAAATGTACTGAAATAATTCATTGTGTCTGCGTAATCTGGAAAATGTGGTGCGAAGTATATACTGAAATAATGGTAAAATGCTTGCGCAATACATTCCCCCATTCTGGGTTTGACCTAATATCATCGATGATCTCATTTTGGTAGCTTCTCATTGTTTGATTGCAACTAAATGAGTATTGTTTTGCGGCTTATTTGCAATTTGCAATTTGCAATTTGCAAGGGTGGTGCTAATTTAGGGTTATTTTATGTGATTTAACTTCAAAAAAGACCAGTTTAAAAGTTGGCATGCATCATGCATTTTTGTGGGTGACCCTTCTTAAAGCCGAGGGTCACCTAGCCAACTGACGTTGTTAGTGAATGAGTTTGTTCACACTATATATAAGCCAATCGCACTATTGCGGTTGGCTCTTTTTTTTTCTATTAGGTATGATACACGACTCTGGCTTCCCCACTGATTGCCTTTATTGGGTAATTTCAACTAGGGTTTTAGTCATCTGTCGACCTAAGCATTATAGCTTACGTGTCCGTCAACCCCATATTTACACACCGTAACATCGTTGATTATTCAACATATTTATGAGGATGAACCGCATCGGTCAGTCGTATTTTTTTCGAATTCGTAACGCTCAAATGTCTTGAATTCGTCGCTCATTAAGGAAGATGAGTGAAGCAATAGTAAGAGGTTATATGCATCATTTAGTTTCCATTGGGCCACTAGAGTCTTTCCTAATCGCTATTAGCGTGCTTTTTTTAGGCCACTTCATCAACACAAAACTACCTATTCTGCAAAAATTCAATATTCCGGAACCCATTGTGGGTGGTTTGATTGTGGCTATAGCTATCACTTTTTTGCATTTTAATGGTTTAGATTTAGAGTTTTCTCTTCCGTTGCAGAACAAATTCATGTTGATGTTCTTTAGTACCGTTGGCCTTGCAGCTAACTACACTCAGTTAATGAAAGGGGGCGCTAAGGTGTTTCTTTTTCTGGGTGTCGCTTCGTTTTACATCATTATTCAAAATGGTGTGGGTGTTTCGTTGGCAACGGCATTAGGTCTTGATCCGTTGATGGGTTTGATCGCTGGTTCTATCACCTTGTCTGGTGGGCATGGCACTGGTGCTGCGTGGGCACAAACCTTTACCGATAATTATGGAATGGCCAATATTTTAGAAATAGCGATGGCTTCAGCTACGTTTGGTTTGATTATTGGTGGCATTATTGGTAGTCCGGTTGCGCAAAAACTGATCGATAAAAATGGCTTTGAGTCAGAGTACGGCCGAGGCACGAAAACACACGATAAATTCCCTGAGCTCGTCACTTACAACGAATACGAAGAAGATAAAGTGACAGCGAAGAAAGTGATTGAAGTGCTGTTTATTTTGTTGATTTGTGTCACTGGTGCTAAGTATCTAGAACAATGGGTGAGCACGTTTGATGTCAAATGGCTGATGATCCCAGATTTCGTTTATGCACTATTCATTGGTGTATTTATTACCAATGTATTCGAAGTCACCAAGCTGCATAAAGTCGATGCAGAAACGGTTGATATTTTAGGTACGGTTTCTTTATCACTCTTCTTAGCCATGGCGCTGATGAGCTTGAGATTGTGGAATATCTTTGATTTAGCGATTCCATTTCTCGTGATTTTAGCGGTGCAGTCGGTAGTGCTTGGTATTTTTGCTTACTTTGTGACGTTTAAAGTGATGGGCTCAAATTATGATGCCGCCCTTATGGCTGGCGGGCACTGTGGTTTTGGCTTAGGCGCCACCCCGACCGCAGTGATGAATATGGGGTCGCTTGTTACGCGTTACGGACCTTCTCCGCAGGCTTTTATGGTTGTGCCTATCGTGGGAGCTTTCTTTATTGATATTGTCAATTTAATCATTATTCAAGGCTATATTTCCTTTGTAGGCTAGGAACAAAAAGCCCTAGCAATGTGCTAGGGCTTTTTTGGTCACATAATTCATGGCGCTATTTTAAGGTGAGTTTCGTACCATCAAATTTTAGTTGGCCGAGTAAGTTCTTCGCATTTTTCACACCTGCTTCATCAAATTGAAGCCCATAACGAGCATAGTGCAGTGAACGCTGTAAGTTACAAACTTTACCAACTAAGGGAGCGAAAACTTTACTGCCACGGGAGTCGGCAAAAAGCTCGATACTAATTTTGTCACCGACTTGGAAAGTTCGCCCAAGCGGTGGTGCAACAAAACGACAGAGAAGATTCAATTCTATCTACCATTAATTTATTTGAGTTAAGTATCAAATAGGAGAGAAGTATGTCTGATAAAGTACAACATGACACTCAAAATCATCAGTATTTAGTGCATTTGGAAGGTGATTTTTTTGCCATAGTGAAATACCAACAGCAAGGTGATGTTCTGTTTATTACCTCAACACGAGTACCTGATGAGCTGCAAGGTAAAGGGTATGGCAAAATTATGATGGAAAGTGTGTTACCACAAATCGAGGCAAGTGGTTATAAAGTAAAGCCTGTTTGCAGTTACGTTGCTCATTACATAAATCGCCATGAACAATGGCAGCATTTATTGCACGACGAAGGTTAAAAAATAGCTCACCGATAAGGTGAGCTAAATAGTATCGTTAGCACTTGATGCGGGCCATATATAAAGTATTAATAAATTTTCCATCGCGAAAAGAGGCACATTTAGCTTCGCCTTCCACTTCAAAACCAAATTTTTTGTAACAACTAATCGCCTGCTGATTGTCAGCATTAACCTCAATCTGGACTCGTTTAACATTGAGCCAGTTGTCGGCCAGATCCAAGACTGTTTCAATCAATTTACTGCCAACACCAACGCTGTGAAAATCATCATGAACTCCAATGCCAAAAGTTGCACAATGCGCAGTGCGAGGACGTTGAGAATGCTCCATACCAATATTACCAACGACACGTCCATCAATCTCAGCTACAAAGCTATAAACACCAATTGGCATGTTTTCAAGGCGCTTTTGCCACATAGTGACGGATGGTTTTGGTAATTGTAGTGTTTCTCGTTGAGCTTTGGGTTGTGAGTAAATATCACACAAAGCGTGAGCGTCTCGTATTTCTGTTGGTCTGACAATCATTTCCATTCATTTATTCTCCATCTCTAGTTGCATCACCTAGAATCTATCTATAAATTCTGCAAATGAATAGTGTTTTATTGTATAAGTTTTTGATTATATAAATGAATCGCTCAAAGATGATAATAATAAAGGAAGAATCATGCTCTTGCGAAAATACTCATTAAGCTCGCTATCTCTTGCATTACTGTTTACTCAGCCCAGTTCGGTTATGGCTGAAATATCGGCCGCTCCTTCTCCTGAGATCCCCGTTTCTCACACATGGATGAGAGACGTCGCGATATCACCTGATGGACAGCAAATTGCCTTTACTTACGCCGGACAGATCTGGTTAGTATCGTCGCAAGGTGGTGATGCGTTTGCTTTAACCAACGGTGATACCTACAGCCAGACGCCAATTTGGTCTCCAGATAGTCAATCCATTGCTTTTACTTCTGATCGTTATGGCAAAGGTGACGTTTTCATCGTGCCTAGCGTGGGTGGTAAAGCGTTGCGTTTAACTTACCACGCTAGTCTGGATGTGCCTTATGCTTTTTCAGCCGATGGTAAGCAAGTGTATTTTCGCTCAGCTCGCTTAGGAGATAGCCAAGCTAATCTGATGGCAGGATATGGAGGAAATCAAGCGGATCAGCTTTATGCGGTATCGGCTCTAGGTGGGCGAGAGAAGCTCGTGTTACCTATTCCAATCAGTTCACTCTCGGTCAGCGGTGATGGCCAACAGTTTTTATATACCGATTGGCCTTCTTATGAGCAAGAATGGCGTAAGCGTACAACGTCTGATGCGGCGCGAGATATTTGGCAATTTGATCTTACTACCGGCAAGCATACGCAATTAACTCACTTTGAAGGGGAGGACCGAAATGCGGTGTGGGCTGATACGCAATCGATGTACTACCTATCTGAGCGATCTGGTTCTTTTAACGTTTGGAAAAAGGACCTACCGGATGGCGAGCCTGTTCAAATAACATATCACACAGATTTACCAACACGGTTTTTATCGGTGAGTAAACAAGGTGATTTAGCCTATGGTTTTAATGGTAAGGTTTGGGTGAAATCAGCACAGGAAACAGCACCATATCAAATAGACATTGCGATTCGTCGAGCCGATTTTTCTGATGGGCGACATTTTGTGAATTTGAATTCAGAGGCGACAGAAATAGCGGTGTCTCCAGTATCACCAGAAGTGGCGATTGTTGCACGTGGGGATATTTATGTGGTGTCAGCACTATCTGGAACGACCAAACGGATTACTGATACGCCTGCCGCAGAGCGCAATATTTCGTTTTCAGATGATGGCTATCGCATTATTTATTCCTCTGAACGAAATGGCTATTGGGATATTTTCCAAAGTTATGTGAATGACACTGGCAAAAGCTTCTCTACCTCATTAGATATCCAAGAGGAGATCTTATTTGATGGGGAAGAGGATGAGTTTCAACCGCTTTTGTCTCCGAATGAAAAGCGGATGCTGTACCGTGAAGGGCGAAATAACCTAAAAGTCTATGATATCGAGCAAGATCAAACCTACACATTGCTCGATAGCCAACAGTTTTATTCCTATTTCGATGGAGACATCAGTTATTCGTGGTCGCCAGATAGTGAATATATTGTCACGCGCAACCGTACTATCGCCAATAGTGATGTTCTATTAGTTAAGGTTGATGGTAGTGAAGAGCCGATTAATTTAAGCAACAGTGGTTTTTCTGATATACAACCTAAATTTAGCGAGGACGGTCAAATTGTCTATTGGTTGAGCGATATCAACAGCTTGCGCCAAATTGATAATATGCCCGTACAGTATGATGTTTACGCACTGTTTTTAAATCAGAAATCTCAATTTAATGCTTTTAAGAATGAAGATCAAAAATGGATGGATGAAGAGGTTGCGGCGACTTTGGGAAGCGATGTTCAGCATGCACCTGTTGATCCAACTATCGTTGAAATAAACGGCTTAAAGCATCGCAAATTTCGTATAACACCTTATTCGCTATCGCCACTTTATTTTCATTTATCACCAGATAATAAATACTTGGTTGTTGCGCACTGGTCTGGTGAAGGCGTTGAGTTCAGTGAATTCAATGTTGAAACGGGTGAGGAGGTGTCACTGTTTACTCGTAGTGCTGATGATGTTAATGCCATTGATATGACCAAAGATGGCGAAAATATCCTTATCATTGGTTCTCAAGGTATTGAGCGTTTGAATGTTGTTAATAGCGAGACCAAAGTATTTGATTACAATGCCGATGCTAACTACGACTTTAGAGCTGAAATGAACTATATGTTTGATCATGTTGTTCGTTTAACACAAAGTAAATTTTATGATGCCGATGTGCATGGTATTAACTGGCAGCGGTATGCTCAAGAATATAAGAAGCAACTAGTAGGCATCACTAATTACCAAGATTTCGCCGAACTTCTGAGTGAATTAGTTGGTGAGCTGAATGCGTCACATACCGGTGCCTTTTTCTTTGCTGAACGATCTGGGTGGGAAATTCCTGCTTCTTTAGGTTTGTATTATGATGATCATTACCGTGGTAAAGGGATTCGTGTGAAAGCGGTGCTACCAGGTGGCCCTGCTGATACATACCAAACCTTGCTTAAATCTGGATCCATTATTTATGCGGTTGATGGCAAAGAAATCTTGCCTGAGCAGGATATTTATTCGCAACTCAATTTCAAACAAGGAAAGCTGACACGCCTAACGGTTTTATCTCCAGGTGAAAAAACCGCAAAAAGCATGAATATTGTGCCAATCAGTTTGCAGCAAGAAGGTCGATTAGCGTATGAGCTTTGGGTTGAACAACGTCGTCAGATGGTTGAAAGTTTGTCAAATGGCCGCTTAGGTTACGTACATATGGCGGCGATGGATGCGCAAAGCTTTGAGAAAATGCAAAACGATATGTTTGGCGTTGATAATAACAAAGAAGCACTCGTGGTTGATGTGCGTTTTAACCAGGGTGGATTTCTGGCCGATCAAATGATGATGATCTTGTCTGGTCAGCGTCATACGGTAGAGGAAACTCGTGACGGATACCAAGTCGCTTCTTACCCAACTAGACGTTGGGCTAAGCCTAGTATCATGTTAGCGGATGCAAACAGCTATTCGGAAGGATCTGTTGTGCCTCATTTTTATAAAAGTGAAGGGATAGGTCTGTTGGTCGGGGAAAGAGTTCCCGGAACAGGAACCGCTGTACTTTGGGCTCAGCAACAAGAGCCTAACTTGGTGTATGGCATTCCTCAATTAGGTTTAAAAGACGTTGATGGTCATTGGTTCGAAAATCAAGAGGTTGTGCCTGATGTTCTCGTCTATAAAGAGCCTGAATCGGTCACTAAAGGCGAGGATAAGCAGTTGAAAGTTGCAGTTGAAACCTTACTGAAACAGCTCGATGAGCAATCAACGGTTAATAATCCATAACAGTTAAGGCGAAATTCTAAGCTGTACATTAAACCCTTCTTACTTGAAGCTACAGCGGTGTTGGCTACATTCGTTTATCCCAATCGCACAGTTTATCTATGCTCATGGGACTAACTCACTGGCCACCTACCTGCAACTCAAGTGGTTTGGGTATCAACAACGTGTAATAGATCTGAAGCCCCTTTATTGGGGCTTCAATTTGTTTGGGTATATGTTTTTAATCTCACGTTAACCAGTGCGTGATCGCTGCTGTAATGGTCTTGTTCAAAATTAGGGTTAATTAAATGTTGATCGATGACTTCGTAATGGCTGACGTAAGCTTTAGCGCTGTGAATCGAAGGATTGAAATCGCTTGAAAGCAGGATATAGTCAAGTACTGATCCCATCTCCCCAGTATAATGAGTTGACTTGCGGGGTAAGTCAGAATGCTGGGCGTAGAGGTTCCAACTGTCGTGAATCGTTAAGGCAGCCAACGCAGATTGCGTATCAGGCTGACGATATAGAGTATTTGATAGTAGACCGATAAATTCTTCGCTGGTTAGCGGTTTATTGAAATCTCCCATAATTACAAAAGGTCGAGTGTGCTGCCGCTTAGTCTCTACAACATATTGATGCAGCAAATTTGCTTCGTAACCACGTTGTACCGTGGATAGCCACTGACCTAATGTCTCTTGTTGCCATCTACTAATCGTATTTGGTGACTCAACTTCCCACTGAGTTGGACGCTGAGACTTAAAGTGTACGATATAGACATCAACAGCGCCGAGTTCAGGAAGTTCAATAGTAGCGTGCAGTGGGATGCGGTTAAATGTGAAAGGCACAGTTTGGTTGGGTAATCTGCTTTCTACAGAGCAGACTTGCAGCAAAGGGTATTTTGAGGCGATAGCCACCACTGGGTGCGTGTAGATATAATCATCAGCAATGTGCGGTGTATCGATAGTGGCGAAATAAGGATAGCCGATGGTGTTGACTTGGTTACGTAGCTCTTCGATGCTGAAAACCTCTTGGAACGCAATAACATCGGCATTGATGTGTTGAATTTTTTCACTAAACCATCGTTTTTTCTTTAGCCATTGTGCTTGGGTATAAATATTATCAAACTGATAAAAAGCATTTGGTGGCGTCAAATAGTTGAATAAATTAATAGTAGCGAAGCTAGTAGACATACCTATCCTTTATATTGCAGCTCAACATCAGTTTATAACGAAACGTAAACCTTGGGCAGTGCGAATCCCGTCATTGCCAAACTCGAATCAGCATGCGTATTATGTTGTTACATAAATGTAAGGATCTATCATGAATTCTAGTTCTTCTCAAGGATGGCGTACGCCACAAAACTTCTTATTAATTATCTCGATAATTGTCCCAATTGCCTTCTCTAGCTGGATGGCATTGCTGAATAATTTTGTGGTGGAAAAAGCCAATTTTGATGGTTCCGATATTGGTCTATTACAAAGCGTACGAGAAATTCCCGGCTTTTTAGCCTTCACCGCAGTGTTTGTTTTACTCTTTATTCGAGAGCAGCGGTTCATGCTGCTGTCACTGGCTATGTTAACTTTAGGCACGGCCATCACAGGCTTCTTCCCATCGTTGATAGGCTTGTTGATGACTACCTTATTGATGTCGACAGGTTTTCATTATTTTGAAACGCTTAAACAATCATTGTCGTTGCAATGGTTGAATAAGGATGAAGCACCTGAAATGCTTGGTAAGTTGATTTCGGTAGGGGCGTTGGCTTCACTCATTACTTACGGTGCGCTCTGGGTAATGCTAGAGATCTTCACGCTCGATTTTAAATGGGTATATACCATCACGGGAGGCATTGCTTTTTGTCTGGTTGCTTTGATCGCGTTTGCCTTCCCTGAATTTCAAGCGCAAGTACCGCAAAATAAAAAATTGATACTACGTAAGCGTTATTGGCTCTACTACGCATTAACCTTTATGAGTGGTGCCCGTCGACAAATTTTCACCGTGTTCGCGGGTTTCTTAATGGTTGAAAAATTTGGCTATTCAGCAGCCGATATTACGTTATTGTTTTTGGTTAACTATTTGTTTAACTTTTTGTTTGCAAAGCGAATTGGAAAATTTATTGGCGTTGTCGGTGAACGCAAAGCTTTACTGTTCGAATATGGTGGTTTAATCTGCGTCTTTATTGGTTATGGTTTAGTGCAAAATGCACATTGGGCTGCGGGACTGTACGTGATTGACCATCTTTTCTTTGCCCTCGCCCTCGCCATTAAAACTTATTTCCAAAAAATTGCTGATCCTGCCGATATGGCATCCACCGCAGGGGTTTCGTTTACTATTAACCATATTGCTGCCGTCGTTATTCCTGCAACATTTGGCATTATATGGCTCGTTTCTCCTGCTAGTGTTTTTTATATTGGTGCGGCTATGGCAGCAGTTTCACTGATTTTATCACTCAATATCCCAATTAAGCCGGAAGAGGGCAATGAAGTTCGGGTTTTACGTTGGAGTGATAAATAGCCACAGTGCAGACAGAATAAAGTAAAAGGCAATAAAAAGGGTCGATATCGACCCTTTTTGATGTTTGCGAGGATGGTTAGTGATCCAGATACAAAAAGTTTTGCCAACTCTTCATTCGAATCAAGACCTTACGCATAATGGAAACGTGGGTGAAGCTGTCTGAATATACGGCAGCTTCGAAAGCAGTACCCAACGGTAGATTATATTCGCTTAAGTCATCGGTCATTTTTAATGTCACGAGAACACGTCCATTAGTCCGTAGAGCATCTGTGCCTAGCAATGCGCCACGCGCTTGAATTTGGCTTTCGCCAATTGCAGGTAGCACGTCAACTACTTCGCCTTTGAATACTTTTCCTGGGAGTGCACGGAACAAAAACTCGGCTTCAAACCCTGGTTTTAGGCGTTGCAATGAATTTTGTCTAAATGCGGCGGTGTAGATTTTTTCCTCGCTGTGCACAAAGGTCATAACCGGTGCCAATGGTAGTGGTGTCGCCATTACACCGGGACGAAGCGCCAATTGAGTAACGTAACCGTTGGTTGGTGCACGTACAACGGTCTGTTCTAAGTCGAATTGTGCTTGTCGTAATTGAGCAATTAAGCGCGCTACGGCTGTATTCTCGCCACCAATTTCAGAGTCTAAGGCAATGGCTGCCTGTTCCACACGGGCTTGAGCAACATTGACAGCGGCTTCAGCTGCTTTATAGGCTTGGCGACGAGTGTCTAAATCTTGTTCGGTGAAAGCACCTTTGTCGTACCCTCGTTGATAGCGCGAGTATTCACGCTTGGCTTTGTCTCGATCAGCAATTGCTTGAGCTTTTGACGCTTCTGCTTCGATAACGTCTGATTCTAAACCGAGTGCACTTTGGCTCGCTTCTTTGATTTGAGCTGCAACTTTTGCTACTTCTGCTTCAAAAGGGATGGGATCAATTTTAAATAATACATCCCCTTTTAAGACGGGCGTGTTCGGTTGAACGGGAACTTCAATCACCTTGCCTCTCACACCTGAAACGACAGGCGTAGTTGAGAATACTTGATTACCCATTTGTGTGAAGGGATGGTTGTAGTTCATGAGTAAAATAAGAGTGCCAATCAGCACAACACCGCCAAGAACCGCTGTTGGTACCGTCCATTTATTCAATGGAATTTTGAAAACTTTAAAAATGGTGATACATAAAGCGGCGTAGGTCATTATCAGAAGTAAATCCATTATTTAGTCTCCTGATCTTGTGCTTGGTTTAGATTTTTCTGTGCTTTTAGCGTATTAACTTCTTCATTTAACTTGCTGATTTGGTTTATTAATTCATCGACACGGTGATGTATGTCGTGTTGCTCTTCTTGCAGTTTAGCAAACCCCCAACCTCGGTCCTTACGCCATAAAGTGGCCCAAATCCAAAGAAATGGCCAAATGGTGTGTAAGGTAAATAAACTAACCCAGCCTGAAACATGGATAGCATCTTGATGTGGATGGTTGCGTTCTTTAGCGATTTCATAGGGGATATCATGAATCACTATAATTCCGTAAAAAATCACTAAGGCGACAAAGACGAGCAAACCGAGGGCAAAATAGTCTAAAAACATAAGATATCCTTGAATTTAAATAAGTTCATTCCATGAATGGTCAGATAAAACTTACGTTAGTATAAACAAATAATTGGATCTGTATGCATATAGTTATTCGGTACATACTTGATTGCGCCCATTAGCCTTGGCACGGTATAAGGCTTTGTCTGCACGGTAGAAAGTGCGCTGTGTATTTTCCCCTTCACGATGTAATGTAATACCAATACTGACCGTTAAGCCCCGTTCACCCAAAATATCATGCCAACCAAATTGATATATCCGCTCTCGGTAATTTTCTGCGTGCATTTCGGCTTGATCGAGCGACGTATCTTCTAAAATAACAAGAAATTCCTCGCCACCAAAACGTACACAGGATGACCCTCTGAATTTGAAGTAACTTTTTAATTCATGTGACACACTGACAATCGCTTTATCACCCACTAAGTGACTCAGTTCATCATTGATTGATTTAAAGTGGTCAATATCAATCACAAGAAAAGCGAACGATTTTTCATGCAGTAACAGGTCTTTCAATTTTACGTCTAACCAGCGGCGGTTGTGCAAGCCTGTGAGAGGATCAGTAAAGACATCTTGCTGTAGTTGTGCCACTGTATTTTTTTGGCTTTCTGTTGTTTCCTTCAATTCTCGGTTTTCGATTTCGGATAGAATCAGTTTTAGTTGAAGTTCAAAGCGCGATAAACGGCGTAGCTGATTCGCTCCGAGCTCACCGATGGGGATGTTCTTCATAAGATCAGTTTCGATGCGAAAGCATTTTTTCTCGTATGAAAGGGCGGCTTGATAAAGCCCTTGATGTTCGCAAATGGCGCTAAATGCTTGGTATAACTGTTTTGCTATCACGGCTGAAGTATGACGTTGTAAACGTTTGTCAGTGCTTGCTAATAGCATATTAGCAATGTGAGATTTGCCAATTCTCGCCAAGCAATTTGCCGTCTCAATTCGGATCATATTCGACAACCAAGTTGAATTGACGTTGCCTGCGCTATATTGCACGTTCGACAGTGTCATCAGGGCTTTATCAACTTGATTTTGGTGAAGATAGAGCCTCGTTTGATATAGCAATATTTGGCCTGTGAGGATCTTATCGCTGACTAGAATGCTGAGCTCTTCACACTCTTTGATCAGATCGTTGGCGGCTGAAAGCCGGTTTAGGTTGATGTAACACGCCAACATATTGAGCTTATAGCGAAGCCTTAAGGAACGGCTAGAAATGGCGTGATCAATACTGTCGACTTTTTGATAGTAACGCAGTGCGCGGCTGTATTCACCATAAGCATCACAAAGGTTGCCCATCCCTAATATTGCCATTACGTATTCATCAATGTAGCCGTTATCGACAGCAATATTTGATGATGATACATACTCACTGAGAGCAGCAGTATAGTCACCACTGTCCACTAAACGCTCACTTAAACTGTTTTTAACCGATAAAATAATATGCACATCTTTAGGTAGTTCAAGTAACTCAAGGGCTTTTTTTAGCTCTTCAATACTTGCCATGGGTTGGTGTAGTTCGGCGCGATAGTCGGCACTGATAATATAGCTTAAGGCTTTTTCTTTTGGCGTGGTGGCAACGTGTTGACGTACATGATTCCAGAAAATAATGGCCTCTTCTCCGGATACAGATGTTGCATCTAAGCCAGTATCTTGAATTTTATTGAGTAGTTCTTCCATGTGACCATTCCTGAGGTTGGCTTTCTTCGAGTTGTTCTAGTGTGAATGGGAAACTCAATATGTCTTGGAACATCACTTTAGGCAGTGGGCCGGTTAATCCTTTTCTTATCCAAGGATAAATTTCTATCATTTTGGCAAGTACATGAAAAACATTGAGTGCTGTGTCGCCTTTGTCGGCGAGTAATAGACCTAACCGTTCACTGCTCAAGCGTGACACCAAGTCATTCTTGTTACACAGTGAATGAGCAATTTCAGTACAAACATCAAGATACAGTGGGTCATTATGCACTATTACGATAATGGAATGGTTGGAATGTTTTAGCTCAGTTTTAAATAACATCAACTGTTCCCACCAATATGTTTCTGAAACTACGTTTGATAGGTGTTTTTCGGGGTCGTATTCATGTTGACCGCGAATACGATTAATGAGTTTGCGCGCTCGCTGTTCGAGTTGCCGTTTGGAGGCTCTGGCTTTGTCTAAACCAACCCGTGAGGTTTGCTCGCGTAGCATGTCAATAGAGAAGTGGCGATACTTTTTAAACGCGGCCAGTGAGGCTTTAAAGTCACCACGTTGTTCTGCAACTAAAGATTGTTGGTAGCAAATTTGTGAAAGCAATTCACCGTGATCAAAAGCAGAGGCTGCCGCTTCGGCTTGGATAAGAAGTTCTGTGGCTTGCTCGGGGTTTTTCCTAAGCAGTTCAAGGCGTGCTTTGCTGATAAATGAGTGAGCTTTCATCCACACAAGATTATGTTGTACGGCTAGTTCGTGCGCCTTGTAGGTGGCGTTTTCAGCATCTTCAATTCGCTCAAGACCAAGCATCGCTAGCCCACGAAAATCCCAGACTTCTGCTTGCCATGTTTTGTTCGAATTCCCTTTTAGAACTTCTTCGGCACCATCAAGCACTGTTAACATATCAACATATTGGTTGAGTAAGTAGAGATCCCAAGCCCATAAAATTCGCGCTTTACCCTCAAGCCAGCCAATGCGGGCATTGTTTGCAACCTTTACGGCTAATTCATGAGTTGAACAGGCAAGTTTATATTCATTGGTGAGGCGCCAGACATTACCCAGCCCAATCAAGCACTCAATTTGGATCTCAATTTCATCCACTAACGCTGATTGTTCTAGAGCGTTAATCCAATATTGTTGGGCGGTGTAGTACTTAGCTTGCCCCCATAAATTGAGAGCGTGAAGGTGAAGAATTTCAGGCAGGTGGTCATCAGTATCAAGGCTATTCTGCCTAACCAGCGCTTCTTTGATGTACTTTAAACCATTGCGGTAGTCCATGGCATTCCAAGCGCAACGTGACATCACGATAAGAGATTGGATAATGCCTTCGGGAAAAATGATCTGCTGAGCACGCAATAAACATTGCTCCGCAACAATCAATACCTTCTCAGGCTCAGCTTCAATGCGGGCTTTAAGCTGTTCTAATTCTATTTCGAGAAGATACTGACTCTTATCCAAACTGGCTGATCCTTGAGAGTAAAAAGCTTTAATCACAGTTTCATTATATGAAGCTGTTACCAAATCGCACAATTTACTTATTGCAAATCTGGTACTTTAGCTACCGACTCAACAATAATTGGTGCTACTTCATAGTCTGTGATAGACAAATTTATGATAGCAGCTCTTTTAATGTGAGTGGATGTTTAGTCAGCCCCAGATTCTGTGCGGCAGTAAATCCATGTTTATCTTGGTAGCACAAATTGTGCCAAGCTCGGAATATATCCAGCATGGGTTGTAAGCCTCCGGGGCGAAGTTTACGCCTAGGTTCATTGATAAAGGTTTCGAACAGCAATTGGAATCGTTGCTGATAAAATTCAGTTTGTTTAATGGAAGCCTTAGATAGCCAAGCTTCTGGCTCGGGTGTGTCTCCGGCCAAATAGCAGACACCTTTGGAGGCTGATGATTGATTGGTTATTGCCCAGCGGTCTCGCCACCACCCCATATGTACAATATCGATTTTTCCAAAAGGTATCCCATTCTGCCATTGGTGATCTTCTTCAACATACATTAAGTCAACATTTTGGCGTTTTATTCTCGACAGACAAACGCTCAGTGCCGCAGATCGCAATACAGGATCTTGAGGCATATAAATAGATACGCGTTTATCTATGGCACACATGTCTAAAATGTGCAGAAAATGAGCATATGAAGTGTAGGGAGGGCGGATCAGTGCTCCTTTGGATGGATAGTTAAACACTGTCAAGTTTCCCATAGGGTCTTCGACATTGCCGCGCGCTAAAATAGTTTGATATTTTTGGTCAATACGTTCTCGCAATAGTGGAGAAGGTTGCGGCGTCGGAATGTTAGCTTCAGATGAGTGCTCTCGAGATACAAACCTAGTTGGGTATTCATAAGGGTTATGATCAAGCGAGCCCTCTGGCTCTTCTTGCGCTGAATAATTGACATGTTGGCAAAGGATATAACCGGAGTTTGCCTCGCCAGTGGCAAACCATAGCACTCCATTATTGCTGTTCGGTTGCAACGGGATGTAGTGAGATGCTAGCTCATAGTGGGTCGCATGGTTAACCCAGCGCGCATCGATCATCGCTAGTTTTCGACGACAACGGCTCGCAATGTGATCAACATGGTCGTAGAAGGTTTTGGGGTTAATAGCCAGCTTGCGGCAGATTTCACGAACCGAATAGCTCATGAAAAGTAAACCGAGTAGTGTCTCTTGGAAAGTCAGTTTTTTATTGGCTCCTGACCATTTATCGACGAAGGTTGAATGACATTCCTTGCAACGATAACGTTGACGGTCACCACTGTAGCCAAAGGCATGGTAGAGATGTTTATGGGTATGAACTGATAGGCCTGTATTGACACAGTCAGGGTTACGGCAGGCGGGCAAACCATCGCTATGAAGTTGTCTTAAACGGTGTAACTCATTTAACACTTCACGGTTATTAAGTAAGGGGGGGAAAGCTCCACATTCACGACAAACCATCGTTGGACGTTTCGGGTTCACGTGTTGCAGGACGTAGCGTTCTGCTGTGCTCAAGCCAAAGTTGTCACACGCCAATGTTTTACAAAAGTTGAGTTGCAAACCATCTGCGTCCTTGGGTAGTTGGTCGTTAGACACGATCGCCCCCTCGGGGTAATTTAGGGCTGCCAAGTTGTCTTGGCAGCACAATACTGCAAATTAAATTTAGATATTGATGGCGGTCTCTAGAGCGACTTTCATCATATCGTTGAATGAAGTTTGACGATCTTCTGAGCTTAATTTTTCACCACGAATGATATGGTCAGAAACCGTTAGAATGGTCAACGCCTTTGCACCAAGATCAGCGGCTACGCCATAGATACCAGCCGCTTCCATATCAACGCCCAAAATGCCAAGTTTGTTCATTTTCTCGAACAAATCACCTTCAGGTGTGTAGAACAAATCAGCAGAGAATACGTTGCCAACTTTAACCGGAACCTTTTGTTCACGTGCTTGGTTTACTGCTGCTTCAAGAAGGCCATAGTCAGCAATCGCTGCAAAATCGTGGTTATTGAAACGGATACGGTTTACTTTTGAATCGGTAGAAGCACCCATGCCAATCACGATGTCCATCAGGTTGACGTCATCACGAACCGCGCCACAGCTACCAATACGAATAATGTTTTTTACACCATATTCAGAGATAAGCTCATGAACGTAGATAGAGCATGATGGAATACCCATACCATGGCCCATTACCGATACTTTTTTACCTTTATAAGTTCCTGTGTAACCAAACATATTTCGTACATCACAGACTTGTTTAGCGTCATCTAGAAATGTTTCAGCGATGTATTTTGCACGTAGTGGATCGCCCGGCATTAGGACTGTTTCAGCGAAATCACCAGCTTGTGCATTAATGTGTGGGGTTGCCATAGTTATTACTCCAAGGTTTCTGAGTTAGTGCTCATCAATGGTAATTAATGATATTACCAATTCTGTTGAATTTGTCATTTTTGTTGAGGCAATACTAGCCTTACAAAACAAGGCTCCTTGAGAACTTGGTCACAAAATGGGTTCTTATCATCTTACCTAATCCCATTGATAACCAAAAATGTTGAAAGTGCTAAGGCAATCGATTTGAGTAAACGTTTTCTTTATTTGTACAATATTTTTTTTTGTATAGTTTAATTTTATTGTGCTATAAGTTATACAAAAAATATTTTCGTATACCTATTATCTATGAGGGTGACTATGAGTAATTCAGAAATTCGTATCGGTATCAGTGCTTGTGTACTTGGCGAGAATGTACGTTTTGATTCCGGTCACAAAGCAAGCGTCTTTGTCACGCAAGAGCTGTCGAGTTACTTCTCTTTTGTACCAGTATGTCCAGAAGTGGGGATTGGCTTGAGTGTCCCGCGACCAACGATTCGTCTTGTCTCTAATGAAGAACGGGTTGCTCTGGTTGAAACCAAAGACGCGAGCAAAGACTATACCCAAAGTATGTATGAGTTTTCAGATCGAAAAGTTGATGAGCTCGAACCGATGAATTTATGTGGTTATATCGTCTGTGCAAAATCGCCGACTTGCGGTATGGAACGAGTAAAAGTGTACAAACATCAACGGGCTGACAAAGAAGGGGTTGGGTTATATACCGAGACTTTAATGCGCAAGATGCCGTGGTTACCCGTTGAAGAAGATGGACGCTTACATGACCCCGTGTTGAGAGAGAATTTCATCACTCGTGTTTATTGTTTGCATGACTTTTATCAATCGATGGGGGAGCAGGCTACACCCGGCAAGGTTGTCGCATTTCATTCTCGCTACAAGCTCACTTTAATGGCGCATCACCCTGAGTCATACAAAGAGTTAGGCCGTTTAGTGGCCAATATTAAACAGTACCAACCTCAAGAATTTATTAATGAATACCGCTTGGGTTTGATGGAAGCGCTCAAAAACAGAGCCAGTCGCAAAAATAACACCAATGTTCTTATGCACCTTCAAGGTTATTTCAAACGTTCTTTAACTAAAGAACAAAAGGCGGAATTGGCACAAGTGATTGATGATTATCGCACGGGTCTGTTGCCGTTGTTAGCGCCACTGACTTTACTCAAGCATTACCTGAAAATGTACCCAGATGGATATCTAGAGCTGCAGCATTACTTTGAACCTTATCCGCAACAATTAAGACTACGTTATGGACTGTAAACGATGACAGCAAAACTTTACGCAATTAGAGAAGTTGCCGATATTACAGGGGTTAAGCCCGTTACGTTACGAGCGTGGCAGCGACGCTATCACCTCATTCAGCCGAAACGAACCGAAAAAGGGCATCGCCTTTATTCGGAGGAGAACATCGCGACTATCCGAGTTATTCAAGGTTGGCTTGCGAAAGGCGTTTCTATTGGCAAAGTCAGTGCACTGCTTGAAGGAAGTGAAAATCTTCACCAAGATCTGCCGAGTGAACAAGTTGAGCTACAAGAGCAAGAAACCCTTCTGCAGGCATTAGTAGAACTCAATAAAGGTAAAGCCGAATCGACTATTGCGACGGTATTAAAAGAGTACCCGCTGGATATTGTTGAGCAGCAGTTTGTATTCCCAATGATCGATGCGCTTGAACGAGTAAAAGGCCCATTACGCACCTTACATAAAGGGTTGTTTCAATCACTAATGATCAGCAAATTAAGTTCAATTATTGAGTCAGAAAATAAAGCAGCGACTAAAGGTAAGTGCTTGTGTGTCAGTCTTGATCCTATGTCCAGTATTTTGGCTTGGTTGTGGTTTGTGAGTAAGTCTGAAGCGGGCTATAACGTGACGGTGTTAGACGGTGTTGAAGACATCACCGCTCTGGTTGGTCATGAGGCTTTACCTTCTTACCAACACATTGCAGTTTTTGCAAATCGCTCTTTGCCTGATCACCAAATCAACGCGTTAGAAAAATTACAGCAGCAGTTAGCTAATAAGCTATCTCTGTCTGAAGTGATCTGTCGTTTACACACTTCCCTTACGTAAAAGTTCAAGGATGTAGCATGAAACTAATATGGTTGCGGCGTGATTTGCGTGCCGTTGATAATACAGCGTTGAACTATGCCATCAATTCAGGTGAGCCTGTGATTGCAGTATTTGTCGCGACACCAACGCAGTGGCAAAAACATCATATGGCCCCTATGCAGGCAGATTTTATCTACCGCCGTTTATTTGAACTTCAACGCGAACTGGAAGTACTGAACATTCCGTTGCTTTATCGTGAAGTGGGCAACTATACGCAGGCGTCGCAAACTGTGGTTGATCTCGCACAGCAGCTAAACGTTGATGAGGTTGTGGTCAATCGAGATTACGAAATCAACGAATTGGCACGTGATTTAAGCGCGAGAATGTTATGCGGGCAAAGCGATATTAATTGGAGTGAATTTGATGATAAGTGCATTCTGGCTCCGCGTAGTGTTATCAATAAACAAGGCGAGCACTTCAAAGTATTTACTCCTTTTAAGCGTGCTTGGTTATCACAGGTGACAATTCCCCAAATTGTTTCAGCTAAGCCGGCTGCACGTCATGCCAACCCAAAGCAATATGCCAAGGAGTTGTGGGGAGATCAGTGCGTATTTTCTTTTACGCGTATTAGCAGTGAGCACTGGGCTGTGGATTTTGATTCCATACGTGGGCAATTAAGACAATTTTGTCGTGATAGAGTCGAGAATTATCAGCAAGAGCGTGATTTCCCTGCTAGGGAGTCGACGAGTTCTCTTTCTCCCTACCTCGCGATTGGTGCTCTTTCTGCACGTCAATGTATGGCGAGATTATACGCTGAGTCGTACAGCGGCGTATTATCTGAAGGTGCTCAAACCTGGCTTAGTGAACTGGTATGGCGTGAATTTTATCAACATCTCATTGTGTTCAGACCGGATTTGTGTAAAAGCAAAGATTTCGTAGTGTGGGGATCACAGCTTGAATGGTGGGATAATCCCGCAGCATTTGAACGTTGGAAGTTGGGGCAAACTGGATTTCCAATCGTTGACGCTGCGATGCGCCAACTAAACCAAACTGGCTGGATGCACAACCGATTAAGAATGGTTGTTGCAAGCTTTTTAACCAAGGATTTGCACATTGACTGGCGACTGGGTGAGCGCTACTTTATGCAAATGCTTGTTGATGGCGATTATGCAGCAAACAATGGTGGCTGGCAGTGGTGTGCTTCAACGGGATGCGATGGCCAACCTTACTTTAGGATTTTTAATCCAACCAGCCAAGGTGAGCGATTTGATCCACAAGGAACGTTTATTCGTCACTGGGTGCCAGAACTTGCGTCGTTGAGCAATCAGTTTATTCATACTCCGTGGAAGTCACCTGCTGTCAACTCATTGTCATATCCAGCGCCAATGGTTGATCACAAAGTAGAAAGAGAGATAACCTTGAGACTTTATAAAGAAGCGAAGGATAACTGATCACCATGTTACGTAAGCTACTTATGTTTTGTTGCTGTTGGGGGTTAAACTCTGAGCTATTTGCTGCGTCTTACGACTTTCCTGCCGATGGCAGCAGTTTAGTTGGGCGCACTCAATACCATGTGGTTGAGAAAGGTGAAACGTTAGCTGAAATTGCCAAACAATACGATATTGGCTTTTTGTCTTTAATGGCTGCGAATAAAGGGATTGATCCTTTTTTGCCACAGCAAGATTTTGTGTTAACCATTCCGTCACAAATTATTCTGCCACATGTCCCTTACGAAGGGATAGTGATCAACTTAGCTGAACTGCGTTTGTATTATTTTGAGCCTGACATTCGCAAGGTACACATTTTCCCTGTCGGTATTGGTCGAATTGGCCGTGATACGCCAGAGATGGAAACCTCTATTAGTCAAAAACGCCCAAACCCAACATGGACGCCACCTCAATCGATACGCAAAGAATATCAAGAAAAAGGTATAGAGCTTCCTGCTGTAGTACCAGCAGGTCCCGATAATCCCCTAGGTGAGTATGCACTACGTTTGGCATATGGTGCTGGTGACTACCTCATTCACGGCACCAATAAAGATTTTGGTATCGGTTTGCGGGTGAGTTCAGGGTGCATCCGTATGGATCCAAAGGATATTGAATGGCTTTTTAATCAAGCACAACGTGGTGAAAAAGTTCGAGTGATTGACGAACCAATAAAAGTGGCGTTAGAGCCCGATCGCAGTGTTTTTCTTGAAGCTCATGAACCATTAACCCGTAGTAATGGTAGTAAAAAGGCGTTAGTTATCCCACAAGAACTCAGTTGGTGGTTAGAGGAGTTTGGTCAGTCAGATGCCAAGGCAAGAGCAGTAATATTGGCACAAAATGGCGTACCGGTTGAGATTGTAGCGCCAGATTTCTCTGAGGTGATCTATTAAAATATAGCAGCTGTGTTGGCTACGTTCGCTCACTCCAACCACATAGTTTATCTATGCTCACGGGGATGTACTCACTTGCTGTCTGCCTGCAACTTCAAGTTGTTTGGGGTAGTAATAAGGCCTGCTTTGAGACAGGCCTTTTGAACAATGTAATCACTTAGTCAACGTGATTATTTAGTGTATGACTGAGCAATGTTATCGATACGCTCATTAGCACGAGCCGCTTCTTCTTGCGCCGCTGCGGAAGCATCAGCAGCTTGGTTTACTTTAGAGGCGAGCATAGATTGTTCGCTCTGTAGTGCTGAGATTTGGTCACTTAGCCCACTAACTTTGTTAGTAAGTTCGTCCATTTTAGCCATTTCTTCTTCAGGGCCAGATGCACAACCAGCAAGTAGAAGTACAGAAGACGCTGCCGCTGCAATTAACATTTTGTTCATTATGAACTCCTTGTTTGTAAGATAATTACCTATAACGCCCTATACTTTTCTAAAACATCATATAGTGACGTATTCAATTGTAGACGCAATTTTAACGTTCACACAGTAGGTGAACGTCAAAATAATCCAAGAATTTCACTTTGGTGCTGGTTAATGAAAGAAATGTCTCATAATTAAGAGCGTTTTATCTATTTGATTGGCATTTAAATTATTGGAGCACCCTTGCAACGGTTGCTGATCGAGTATCGTTGCTACGTTATCGGATGCTGATTATTTTTATGTGATCTCTATCTATTTAAGCACCTTTCGCGCTATCATATTGTGTTTTCATTTTGACCTCTTGCCCACAATATTGCGGCAATCATATAATTTTTGGAGAATCCTTTGCAGTTTAAAGATTTAGGCTTAGATAATCGTTTGTTGAAGACACTTAAACATTATGACTTTAAGCAGGCGACAGAGATCCAACAAAAAGCGATACCAGTCGCTATTATGGGTAAAGACTTGTTGGCATCCTCTAAGACTGGTTCAGGCAAAACGTTAGCTTTCGTTTTACCTATGCTGCATAAATCTCTGAAGACCAAAGCACTGTCTGCCAAAGACCCTAGAGCGCTTATTCTTGCTCCTACTCGTGAGTTGGCCAAACAAGTTTATGGTGAACTGCGTACCATGTTGAGTGGTTTAAGCTATGAAGCTGCGTTAATTGTTGGTGGTGAAAACTTCAATGATCAAGTTAAAGCTTTGCGCCGTTATCCACGCTTTATCGTTGCGACTCCAGGACGCTTAGCCGACCACCTAGAGCATCGTTCTTTGCGTTTGGATGGTTTAGATACGCTGATCTTAGATGAAGCTGATCGCATGCTTGATCTCGGTTTTTCACCTGAGTTACGTCGCATTCACAATGCGGCCAACCATCGTCGTCGCCAGACATTAATGTTCTCTGCAACGCTAGATCATGGCCAAGTTAATGATTTCGGTACTGAACTTCTCAAAGAGCCGAAGCGCATTTCAATTGGTGTTGCCAATGAAGAGCATAAAGATATCACCCAAAAGTTTTATCTGTGTGATCACTTAGATCATAAAGAAGCGTTGCTAGAGCGAGCGTTAGAAGAAGCGGAGTACCGTCAGGTGATTATCTTCACCGCGACGCGTGCTGACACCGATCGCCTAACTGAAAAACTGAACGAACAGAAACTGAAAGCGATCGCTTTGAGCGGTAACTTGAATCAGACACAACGTAATACCATCATGAGTCAGTTTGAACGTGCTGTGTTCAAAATTTTGGTGACAACAGATGTGGCTTCGCGTGGGTTAGATATTGCTAACGTGACTCATGTTATCAACTTTGATATGCCCAAACACACAGAGGAATACGTGCACCGTGTTGGTCGTACGGGGCGTGCGGGCAATAAAGGTGATGCTATTTCATTAGTGGGCCCTAAAGATTGGGATAGCTTCAAACGTGTGGAAGCATTCTTACAACAAGATATTGAATTTTCAGTATTTGAAGGACTTCAAGGTAAATTTACAGGTTTAAAACCGCGTAAACCTGCTTTCAAGAAAAATCATTCTGCGAAGAGTAAAACTGCGAAACCAAAAGCGAAGCAAACGGATAAGAAACCGGTTAAACGTGATAAAACATTTTATCAAAATGTGGCGGTCGGTGATGCGGTATTTGTACCGAAAAAGAAAGTGGCACCTAAAGTCGACGATGAATAATTTGACGTCAGCAATGTTTAAAAAACCGCCTTTGTGGCGGTTTTTTTGTATTTTATGAATATGTTATGTATCTGCATCATTGAGTGTTTATCACGGTGTTGTACTTATTTTTTATGAGTTCTCTATCGTTGGTTTTGTTTTATCTTTTTGTTTTATAATAATTATTTTTTTCGTGGACTGACTGTAATCAGTCGAAACGCTCAATGTTATCCTTACCTTCAAGTAAATATTTCACCCTGTCATCTAGTTTTCAACTAAGTGAAACACAACTGTCATATTTAAGCCCTAAAGTGAGCTTCGTTCAAGACACAACGGCAATAAAGCCTCTTAAGGAAATTTGTGATGAAAAAGACAGTAATCGGTGCAATCGCTCTTCTAGGTGCATTAGCAGTTAACCCAGTTTTCGCAAAAGAAACAATTTCTGCAGTTGGTTCTAGTAGCGTTACTCCACTGATGGAAGTTTTCTCTGAAACATACATGAAGAAAAACTCGGACGTATTTATTGAAGTTCAAGGCCCTGGTTCTTCTGCAGGTATCAAAGCGGCAAAAAATGGCAGTGCTGACATCGGTATGTCTTCACGTAGCCTAAAAGAGTCAGAAAAAGATGCGTCACTGGTTGAAGAAGTTGTCGCTCGTGACGGTATCGCCGTCGTTGTTCACCCAAGCAACAAAGTGAAAGGCCTGACCGCAGAGCAAGTTTCTGAGATTTACAAAGGTGAAATCAGCAACTGGAAACAAGTTGGTGGTGAAGACAAGCCTATTGTCGCAATTACTCGTGATACGGCATCGGGTACTCGTGGTGCTTTCGAAGACATTATGTCACTGAAGAAAAAAATCTCAGGTAAAACCGTTTCGGCCATTTCTCAACGCGCACAAGTTGCTAATGGTAACGGTGGTTTGAAAACCATGGTGGCATCTAACCCTTACGCTATTGGCTACATCTCTTTAGGCACTGTAGATGGTTCCGTTCATGCGCTAGCGGTTGATGGAACACCGGCTTCTATAGAAAACGTGAAGAACGGCTCTTATAAAGTCGCTCGTCCCTTCCTTGTGCTGTACAAAAAAGGCCAACCCTCAGCAGAAACACAAAAATTCTTAGATTGGATGCTTACAGCAGAAGCTCAGCAGTTGGTTGAAGGCCACCATTACATTTCAATCAACTAATTAAACTATATTTGTAAATTTGCTCAGCCCGCTGATTAGGGCTGGGCCTTTTCTATCCACTTCGATTAGTCGAGTCGTGAGATTGATAATATGACCATCGCAACTAATAGTGAAAAGCTTATGAACAAAGTCTCTGCGCAAGTATCAAAACGCACATTACGTGCGAAAAAGCGTGTTGACTGGAAGGAACGAATCTTCCACGGCTTATTTTTAACCAGTGCCATTATCGGTATTGTTTCTCTTGCCATCATTGCCTATTTTATTTTTCGCGAAAGTATTCCAGCTTTCCAAGAAGTGGGTGTTACAGGCATTGTCCTCGGACAAGATTGGCTACCGCCAGCCCTCTATGGTGTGGCAACGATGATTGTTGCTTCAGTGGTATCAACGTTCGGCGCAGTTATTGTTGGTGTGCCGGTTGGTGTCCTAACCGCTATTTTTATCGCGGAGGTCGCTCCCAAGCGTCTTGCTGATATTATTCGTCCTGCGGTTGAATTATTAGCTGGTATTCCATCAGTGGTTTACGGCTTCTTTGGCCTTGTCATTATCGTTCCACTGATCCAAAACGTATTTCAAGTTCCTGCAGGTAATACTATTTTGGCCGGTATTATCGTACTCGGTGTGATGATTTTACCTACGGTGATTACGGTCTCTGAAACCTCTATTCGAGCGGTACCAAGAGCGTATAAAGAGGGGTCATTAGCCTTAGGCGCCTCAAGTATTTTTACTATCTTTAAGTTACTCGTTCCGGCTGCTCGTTCAGGCATTATGACGGGTGTCATTTTAGGGATAGGCCGTGCTTTAGGTGAGACGATGGCGATTATTATGGTGATGGGTAACGCACCAGCGATGCCGGAAGGTATTTTAGATTCGGCTCGTACGCTAACTGCAAATATTGCGATTGAAATGTCATACGCCAGTGGTGTGCATGCCAATGCGTTATACGCGACGGGGGTAGTGTTATTGGTTTTCATCATGATGCTTAATGCAGTACTACTCTACTTAAACCGTGAGAAAGCGAGATAATGACGATGGATACAGTAAAACTAAAACGCGCTCGCCAGTTAAAAGACAACCTATTGCAATTTTGTATCTGGATGGCGGCTGCACTAACCGTCGGTTTTTTATTTTGGATCATTTGGTACATTCTTTCAAACGGGTTACAGCACGTAGACTGGAACTTTATATCGGATGATTACACGCGTACTGGTGAAGAACACGGTATTTTCCCGATGATCGTTTCAACCATATACATGGTTATTGCATCGATTTCTGTTGCCGCGCCACTGGGTATCATGACGGCAATTTATCTGACGGAATACGCTAAAATTGGCAGTCGTCTTGTTAAAGTTATCCGTTTTTGTACCGAGTCCCTTGCGGGGATTCCATCTATTATCTTTGGTTTGTTCGGGATGACATTTTTTGTGGTTATCTTGGGTTTAGGGTTCTCAATTTTATCGGGTGCGCTAACGCTGAGTATTTTGATCTTGCCAGTAATCATCCGTACCACCGAAGAAGCTCTAATGGCGGTACCGCAAACCTTTCGTGAAGGCTCATATGGGCTTGGAGCATCTAAGATTTACACCATCTGGCGTCTTATTTTGCCAAGTGCAATGCCAGGTATTCTAACTTCCGTCATCCTGAGTATTGGTCGTGTGATTGGTGAGTCTGCCCCTGTATTTCTAACCGCTGGTATGGTGGCTCGTGTTCCTGATTCATTGCTAGATTCAGGACGCACTTTAACGGTTCACCTTTATAAGCTAACGACTGAGCTATTCACCATAGAAGAATGGAACCAAGCCTACGGGACAGCAACAGTATTGATAGTGGTCGTGTTATTGATCAACACGGTAACGAAGCTGATCGCCAAGCGATTTAACACTGCTTCTTATTAAGCAACGTGCTTACCACGATTAACCGAATTTAGAGATAGCATAATGAACAAATTTAATATTGAAAATTTAGATCTTTTTTACGGTGAAAACCAAGCACTGAAAGCGATTAATTTGCCAATCCCTACACGTCAAGTCACCGCTTTGATTGGTCCTTCAGGTTGTGGTAAATCCACGCTATTGCGCTGTTTGAACCGCATGAACGACTTAATTGAAGGCGTCAAAATTACCGGTAAGTTGGCAATGGATGGTCAAGATATTTACGGCAATATTGATGTGTCTGATCTGCGTATCAAAGTTGGTATGGTCTTCCAGAAGCCAAATCCATTCCCGATGAGTATCTATGAAAATGTTGCTTATGGTCTTCGTGCTCAAGGGATCAAAGATAAAAAGCATATTGATGATGTTGTTGAGCGTTCGCTGCGTGGTGCTGCATTATGGGATGAAGTGAAAGATCGATTAAAGTCTCACGCTTTTGGCCTCTCAGGTGGTCAACAGCAGCGTTTGTGTATAGCTCGTACTATTGCGATGGAACCAGATGTTATTTTAATGGATGAACCTACTTCAGCACTGGATCCGATTGCGACGCATAAAATTGAAGAATTAATGGAAGAGTTAAAGAAAAATTACACGATCGTTATTGTCACTCACTCTATGCAGCAAGCGCGTCGTATTTCAGACCGCACCGCTTTTTTCCTCATGGGAGAGTTAGTTGAATACAATGACACACAAGTGATTTTTAATAATCCAAAAGATGATAGAACCATGGGTTATGTTAATGGTGACTTTGGTTAATCGTCTATAAAGAACTCATTATAACTATAAAGCGATGGTAACTTTGCCCCTCATATTGAGGGGCTTTTTTGTAGAAACTTCATTGCATACATATTTTTGTCTGCAATATGTATTAACTGGTTAATATTCCTTGAATCTTTAGGGAAAGAAGCAATACCAATGCTGGTAGAAAGCCTACCCACAGTACCATTTTCAAGGAAAAAATCTTCGTGGAAGCATTCTTTGATATGACGCTGCATAATGCTCAATTCAGTCTCGTCTACACTGTTGATAACGATAGCAAACTCATCGCCTCCCATGCGGAATACGGAATACTCGAAAGTGGGGATCGAATATTCCAAGCGAAAAGCGACTTGCTGCAACACGCTGTCACCTACTTTATGGCCATTTTGATCGTTGATTTCTTTGAAGCCGTTTAAATCAAGCAGAAAGATAGAAAAGGGCTGTTGTGATGAAATATGATTCAGCGCTTCAAACATGGCTAAGCGATTAGCAAGTCCAGTTAAAGGGTCGGTTATCGCTTGTTTTTTATGCGCTAAAGCCTCTTTATGAAAAATATAGCTGACCAAGCCAATACAACCGAATGTCAAAAACATCAGTAAAAACTGAATTTGGGTTAGCAAGCGGGCCTGTGCTTTTTGTTCCTGATAAAGGGGGCTTTGTAGCTGAAAATTTTCGTTTACATAGCCAATAATTCGGTCATAAATGGCTCTAGCGCGCATTTCAAATTGGGCTAATGTTGGTTGGTCTTTAGCGGCTAATAGGTAGCTTTCTAAGATTTTAAAATCATCAAAATTGCTTTTAAAAAAGTGTTGTGCATAATCTAAATTAATGAAACTGTCGTCTTGATTACTATTTAAGATTAAGTCAAAGCGGCTCCAAGTCAGCTCATACTGCAACCAAATATGATCCATTTTTTCTTTTGACTCTAAAGCGTAAGGCGCTGAAGCGATCAACTCTGAATATTCTTTAGTCAATTGGAAAAGATACCATGTTGTGTAATTTTTCTGTTCAGTATAAGAGCTGGCCAAAGTCCGAGTGGTCGAAAGTATGTATAAATTGGCGATGATTAAGGCCGCGGACAACACGATTAGCAGTGTTTTTGCCCGAGATAAGAAGGGATACAAAATTTTATCATTTTCAGAGTTTATCATTTGCCGATAATCGTTATTTTTTCGAGTTGCCAAACCATATGTGTGTAATAGACCTCATTGTTGATTTGTGGATATTTATCCAAGTTATAGACTAACCAAAACGGTCCCTTATTTCTGACTTTCATTTCGTAACCATTCATATAGTAAGCAATAATGGGCTCATAGTGGCTTAAGTTTTCAATTGATATATTGGCTGCATAGTCGTTGATCGCGAAAAATGAAACTGAAGATACATGTCCGACTTTCAGGTAGTTCAGTAAATCAACAATTTTAAAACCGGTAAAAGTATTGGCTTGTGGGAGCCAAGGTAGCTGAGTCTTAAAGGTATCTTTAGGTAAAGCTTCTGCAAGTTCTAAGAGTGAGTATGTCACCACCTGTTTATTCGGCAGTGTGATTGTTAAGTATGAAGCGTGAACCAAAAAGCTAAAACACAAAAGTGGTAGGGTTGCTATCCATTTCATAATCAATGACCTAATTTATATTATCTTTATTATTGCTATATCCTCTAAAAGTATAAGGTGAGATTTTAATCAATGACATCAAAATTTATTTATATTTTTATTAATTCGATGAGTTCATACTTTAGTTTAGATCAAAAAATCCCCACATAAGTGAGGATTTTTCGATGGATGTACTGCAACTCAATCTAGATTAAAAAAATCAGATGCGCGACTCCAGCAATGACTGGTAGGGTAATAAGCGTGCGTAGAATGAAGATAACGAACAATTCCAATACGTTGACAGGAATGCGGCTGCCAAGCATTAATGCACCTACTTCAGACATGTAGATCAACTGGGTAACAGACATTGCAGCGATAACAAAGCGTGTCATTTCATTATCGATAGAAGAGGCTAAAATCGCAGGGATAAACATATCGGCAAAACCAACGACAATCGTTTGTGATGCTTGAACCGCTTCTGGTACGCCTAATAATTCTAAGAATGGGATAAATGGTTGTCCTAAAATAGAGAATACAGACGTGTACTCAGCAATGACTAGCGCGATAGTTCCTAAGCCCATAACAACTGGAAGTACACCAAAAACCATGTCCATTGCGTTACGAATGCCTTCGCCAAACACCGACTTGGCTGATTTTACTTGGCTCGCTTTCGCTAAGGCTAGTTCCATGCCCCATGAAAATGATGTGTGCCCACAGGGAACTGCATCGGCGTCTTTTTCTGGTTTGCTACCGTCAATATAAGTGTCTTTTTTCAAACTAAGTGGCGGCAGGCGAGGAATGATAATAGCTGCAACAAAACCAGCTAAACAGATCGTGCCATAAAAAGGTAAGAATAGGTGTTCCAGTTTTACCTGAGCAATTACAACCAGACTAAAAGTGATAGATACCGCTGAAAAGGTAGTACCAACAATGGCAGCTTCACGTTGGGTATAGAATTTATTTTCGTATTGTTTACTGGTTAGCAAAATACCGACACTACCATCACCTAACCAAGAGGCCATACAGTCGATCGCACTGCGTCCTGGTAAGTTGAATATTGGACGCATTACTTTACTCAGTAAGCTACCAAACAGTTCTAATAAGCCGAAATTAAGTAGCAAAGGTAATAGTAAACCGGCAAAAATGAAGACCGAAAATAGTGTCGGCAATAGGCCTTCGAGTACTAGACCACCAGTGTTTTCTTCCCAGATTGCTTCAGGACCAATTTGGAAATAAGTCATAATCACAGCAATACCACCGAACACGCGTACCGCTAGCCACAGTAAGGATGGGTTAAATAGGCTATCTAGGAAGGCACTTTTGGTTATAAATGTCGGTTTGAAAAGTTTGCATACAATCGATGCTACAGACATAAAGGCGATGATGATAGTAACCAATGGCACTAAATAGTCACCCAAAATAGCTTGAATAGACTTCGCTAGGACTGCGACAGGAATAGTTAGGTCACCTTCGTAGCTGATAGGAGCCATAAATAGAAATAGACCAATCAAAGAAGGGATGAAGAACATCCAAAAGTTGCCTTGCTTATTCTGCGTTGGCGATTCTAAAGTTTGAGCATTATCTTGCATTATGTTTCTCGTGTTACCGCTAGTCAATTTATGCCGGCTCCTTGGCATATTAATTCACTAAACATCCCTATTTAAGCATTGTCAGCAAGAGTATCTAGCTTTGGTTTCCTTTGCAATACTATTCATTGTATTGGGCTAAATATTCATTATTTTAATATTGTTGCATAGCTAGGGGGTGGTTGTTTGTTTTGTGAATGTTGCATTGTTTAATTAATTGTTGCTATTGGTTTTGGGTTTAATCACGCTTTTTATAAATAGATAAAACCAATAAACCAGTGCTAGAACAAAGGCAAAGTAAGCGGGGATCAATAGCGCATTTAAGCTATAGACAGTATAGAAACGAGCGCCGAGTAGTCCTCCGAGTAAGAAGCCAAACACAATAAACAAGAACAACTTTGCTTTTCTGTAATCGAAAGGTTGGCCGCGAAAACGCGCACCAATCATGATACCCAGGTCAGTAATAATCCCAGTCATATGTGTAGTGCGTACAATCGCACCGCTGAAGGTGGTGATCATCGCATTCTGTAAACCACATGCTGCGGAAGCAAAATAATGACCCGCTAATGAACCATGGTTCAATGCATAAAGTGCGGCAAAGAGCAATGAGCCCTCAATACATAAGGCGACACCATAGCGTCGGCCTAATTTTAATGCGGTACTTTCAATAAAAACACCACTGAGTGTGGCGCCCATCATAAAGCTGACAACGATCATTAATAAATGAAGAGATTGGTCATTAAAAGTTTCAAGCCCAGTACCAAGTAGTGTGATGGTTCCGGATAAATGTGAGATAGATTGATGCTGAAAACCGAGTAAACCAATGGCGTTGACTGTCCCTGCAAGTGCTGCGAGTAAAAAAGCTCCATATTCTACCCAGCGTGGAAGTTTTGAAATCAAGGTAACGCCCTCAAGTTGAAGTGGCGTAGTATAACGTGAAGGCGTTAAATTCAGCAGTAAAAATCTAAATTTGATGTTGATCTTTTAGAGCGAACTAAAGAGCAGGCAATGACAGAGATACCGACAATCAGTCAGAAGCGACGGATAACCAGCCTCAATGAATAGTGCTATAGCAGTGTGGTGAATCAACAGAAAGTTATCCTTTAATGAATAAAAAATTAATCAGATTGCAATTCGGTATTGTAGATGTGAGTCTATTTTCTTATGATTCCTCTTTGTAGGATGTTTTTTATACTGAAATGGAGTTTGAGATGATCAATAAACGTTTTTTTAAAACAAAACAGGAAGTCGAAGTGACTTTCGAAGTGGATGCGGCTGATGTGTCATCGACAGTCGCTATTGTGGCGGATTTTCTTGATTGGCAACCAGAACCGATGAAGAAAGTGGCGAAAAGTAACTGTTTTAAATTCAAAACACGTTTGCCTAAAGATGCCGAGTTTCAATTTCGTTATCTGCTAGACGACCAAAAATGGGTGAATGATCCTCAGGCTGATCAATATATTGCTAATGGTTTTGGAGAGGACAACAGCCTAGTATCGACATATCAATAAGTTATCGTTTTTGTTGCGATGGCATTTAAGTAATAACAAATAAGTAAGTAGTTGTTTACGCGTCAATGCATACTTAATTGAAGGCACCTCGGTGCCTTTTTTAATCACTGAATGCAATGTGATAGGTGACTTTTACGGCAGAAAGTCTTAATCTTGGAGCACTTTTGACTTAATCAACAGGGTAGATAGTGCTTCCTCGTTCTCTTCTTATGCGATTTTCTGAGCTTTCAATGCGCAAGAAAACCTCAGTGGTAGGTTTGCCCATTATAGCTGCTGCCATCGCGATTTCTTCTATTTCGGATACTTCACAGCAACGTAGTATTAAGCTGTCAATTCCAGAAACCCAAATTGTCAGATCGATTTTGTCGGATGCGGTAGACGTTAAAAATCTACCAGATTATGAATATGAGATTCGCTCAGGTGATAATTTAAGTACCATATTCAATCAACTCGGTTTCAAATATCAAGATTTGATGAAAATCATGGAAACCGATTTAAACTACTTAGCACTAGATACCCTCAAACCTGGGAATATTCTAAGGTTTTGGAAAGCGCAAAATGGAGTTGCTCTTTCCAAAATGGAGTTGGAATTTAGTTTGGTTGAACGTGCGGTGTATTCACGTCTCGATGACGGTAGCTACGAGTTTAAGAATGTTACCCTTCCTGGCGTTTGGAAAGAATTTGCCATGGTCGGTGAAATTCAAGGTAGTTTTTCTCAGTCAGTCAACTCGCTAGGGTTAGGTAGTGCTGAGATTGAACAGATGGTTTCTCTGTTAAAAGATAAGCTGAATTTTACGCGGGATCTGCGAGCTGGTGACAAATTTGAAGTCGTTCAATCTCGTCAGTTTGTTGATGATAAGCTAACGGGTAATAATGAAATTCAAGCGGTCAAGATTTTCACTCGTGGTAAGAATGTCGCGGCTTACTTGCACCGCGATGGTCAGTATTACGATGAAAATGGAGATAGTCTACAGCGCGCATTTCAGCGTTACCCAACAAAAAACCACCGAATTACCTCTAATTTTGATGCACATCGCTTACATCCTGTAACCAAGCGTGTTTCACCGCATAATGGTACCGATTTTGGTGTTCCCGTTGGTACTCCGGTGTTTTCTACGGGGGATGGTACGGTGATCATGACTCGTAAACACCCCTACGCCGGAAATTATGTGGTTATCCAGCACGGTAGTACTTACAAAACGCGTTACCTTCATCTGAGCAAAATTTTAGTTCGCAAAGGGCAAAAAATAACACGTGGTCAGAAAATTGGTTTGTCTGGAAAGTCAGGACGCGTTACAGGTCCTCACCTTCACTATGAGTTGATGGTGCGTGATCGTGCTGTCAATGCGATGACAGCGAATATCCCGATGGCTAATTCGGTTCCTAAGAAAGAAATGGCGGGTTTCATCGCAAGACGCAATGAATTGGATGAGATGTTATTAAAGCAAGAACGCAGATACGCAGCGAATGATACATCAGTAAACGTCGGCTCTTAATCCACTGTTTGCATCCATAAACCTCTCATCGAATTCGTGAGAGGTTTTTTTTATGCCCGACGTGCTTGTTTGATATTGTCCCAGTGGCTGACGATGGAATGAGGTGTCTCTGGCTGAGAAAAATAATAACCCTGAATTTGATCACACCCCATCGCATACAGTTTTTCGAGCGCTTCTTGGTTTTCAACCCCCTCAGCAATCAAATCAACTTGAAGCTGGTTAGCGAGTTGTATAATAAGCCAGACCACACGTTCTGAAGTTTCATTGCACAACATATTTCTAATGAACGTTGCATCAATTTTAATACAATCAATAGGGTAGCTATGGATATAGTTGAGGCTTGAGTAACCCGTACCAAAGTCGTCTAGAGCGATGGTAAAGCCGACAAACCTTAATTTATCTAAGATATCCAGTACTTCACTAGTTTGAGAAAGCAGCACGGTTTCAGTGAGCTCGATAGTAAATTCATTAGGCTCAAAACCAAATTGAGCAATGGTTTTCATTAGGTGGTCGATATAACGGTTTGAATTTGACAATTCATAAGCGGAGCAATTAAGGCCAAGTTTTACCTTATGACCGAGACCTTTTTCAAGCTCGAGTTTTGCGATACAAGCGAGTTCAACAATTTTTTTACCGAGATCAACAATAAGCCCTGATTGCTCGGCCGCTTCAATAAACTCTAAAGGAGAAATGGAACCAAGTGTTTCACTATTCCAGCGAGCAAGGACTTCAAAATAGTCCCACTCATCATGTGCTCGCCTGACAATGGGCTGTGTAACAACGAATATTTCACTATCACAACCGGGCGCTTTATCCAGTTCATAGCGTAAGGCATCAATGATCTGTGTGCGCCGGTGATATTGTTCACTGAGAACGCTGTCGTAACACCTGATGTGTTCTCCACGCACTTGTTTACAATCTTTCAGTGCCAAGCTTGCATTTAATATCAATTGATCTGAACTGATATTTTCTTGGAGTTTTTTGGCAATACCAATACTAAGACTCATCTTTATCCGATGTGATGTATCGACGTAACCGCTTTCAATGCTGCTTATTATGTTTCGACAAATGGTCAGTGGGTCTTTGGAGAAGGTAATGAATGCAAATTCATCACCAGCAATACGAAAGGCTAAATTTTTTTCAGGAATATGTTCTAGTATTGTATTTGCAACAAACTTAATGACTTGGTCACCGATGTAGTGTCCATATAAATCATTGATAGATTTAAAGTTATCAATATCTAAGTACACTAAAGTAAACGGTTCATTGACGGTTTCGATCAAACGTTCTAATTTGTCTGAAAGATAACTGCGGTTCATTAAGTTTGTTAGGTTATCGTGAGATACTTCGTGGCTGAGCTGTTTAACAAGGCTATCTGAACGTTCACTGAGCCACTTATTGCGTAGGCTGTGTACCACCATACTGGCAATAATGCTGTGATACTTTACGATAGGGTGTTCATCGTCAACTGGCGAGCAGAAAGTAGACACTAGAATGCCTAATACTTCTCCATTTTTGGCTCGTAGTGGGATACCGATGTAAGACTCAATATGATTTTCACGAAGAAAATTATCATCGGGAAAAATTTTAGCCACTTGTGAAGGGTATAAGCAGTATTCTTGCTTCGATTTACTCACTTGTTCGCAAGGAGTGTTCTTCAGTTGATCGCATGTATCGTTGATAAGCCGGTTTTCACAGGCATAAGATAAGGTATGGGCTTTGTGATGCAGTTTATCCAGTTCGATAATGCATGTACAAAAACTTTGAAAATGGGTATGCAGTACCAAAGTTGCTCTATCGAATAGCTCATTATTATCAAGCACCAATAGCTCGTTTATGGTATCCAGACTAACTGCATCTCTAGCCAATGATGTCTTAGTCATATGTCGCACTCAGTTTATTTTATAATATGCACTTAATTACTATGGTGCAGGTTAGTCTATTTTTCCAGCAACTTTGTTTACGACTTTAAGTGTGGAAAATGAAAATAGCGTTCATTCAATCGCTTAGACAAAATAATTTTTCGTGATGCATGGGTTGCAAAATATCCTGCTATAGAGTGAGTTGAGGCGGCAGCTTTTCTTTTAAATAATTGAGGAATAACTGAGTTCTGGTGTGCTGATAATCAAGCTTTGGGTAATAAGCGTAAACAGTGGCTTGATCGATCATTACATCAGGTAATATTCGGACTAAAGTTCCAGAGCTGAGCTCTTCTTTGATCATCACGTTGTTGGTAACAATGACTCCCATGCCATTTTTACCTGCATAAAATAGCGCTTCTGGATTGGTCGTTGCGAAATTGCCTGACAAAGAAAGACGTTGGCCGGTGGATGTTTTCAGTTCCCGCGACGTATATTCTCCCCATATCAGAATGTTATGTTGTTCGAGTTGATCCGCATTTTTGGGCATTCCATATTTCTCAATATATTGAGGGGATGCGTAAAACCCAGCTTTGTGTTCAAACAATGGGGTAGCTTTGAAGCTTAACGAGTTGAGCTGCTCTATTTCACGGCTGATAAATAAATCTAAATGTAATTCAGGAAGTTGACCTGGTGTAGTGGTGGTAAGTTGAATGCGAATGTCTGGGTAGCGTTGTAGGAATTCATCCAAATATTGCATGAGAAACTTAGAGCCGACCGAAAGCGTTGCGCCAATTTTTAATAAGCCTGCGGGGGTTTGATTGACCGAACGGGTTTCATCGACCACAGACTGCCAACTGTCTAACTGGGCTTTAGCGCGTTGATAAAATAGTGCACCAGCTTCAGTTTGAGTGACGGAACGTGTGGTTCGCTTAAGCAGTTGCACGCCAATTCTTTCTTCTAATAAATGTACACGTTTGCTGACGGCTGAGCTGGTAGTATTGAGTTTACGAGCGGCGCCGTTAAAACTGCCATCTTCCACCACTCTAATATAAGTTTTAACACTTTGTATCCAATCCATATTTACCTTATTAATTCCAAAGGGGAACTAATCCATTTCCTGAAAGCTAAATTATCATGTATGAGTTGCCAATATATACTGAAAACCTTCCGTAATACCACTTTTGTCACTGATAAAGGCCAACTCACTTACCTATGAATAGCGCTAGCAGCACATCATTTAAGAAAACCCCCATGTTACTTGCGATGATGATCATTGCGACGGGACAAGTCGGGGTGAGTATTTATTTGCCTTCATTGCCACTCATCAGTCGAGATTTGATGGTAGATCAAGCTGCAGTGCAACTATTGGTGACCTTGTTTTTGCTTGGGTTTGGTGCCTCTCAACTCTTCTACGGACCGTTATCTGATGCCGTAGGAAGGCGGCCGACTTTCATTTTAGGACAAGGTATTTACCTTGTTGGAACCGTGCTCTGTGTTTGCTTTTCTGATAATTTTACTATGTTAGAAGCCGGACGTTTATTACAAGGTCTTGGAGCTGGCAGTGCTTCTGTTCTTGGGCGTAGCGTATTACGAGATAGTTACGACGGCTCACAACTGACCAAGGCGTTGTCTTATATCGCGATCACCGCTTCAGTGATGCCGATCATCGCCCCAGTGATGGGCGGCTGGATAGCATTTCACTTAAGTTGGCATGCCGTTTTTGTCTTCGTGTTGGCTTATATTTGCGCTATTTTTATTTTAGGGTTGTGGGTACTACCTGAAACATTACCGTATGCTAAGCGTCGATTTGAACCGAGTAAAATTTGTCATAGTTATTTGCTATTGATTAAAAACCCACAGGTATTGAGTAGTGCCAGCTACAACTGGATTAGTTATTTATCGAGCTTAGTGACTTTATCTGTTTTACCTTTCTTGTTACAGAATCGACTTGGTTTAACAGCTGCTGAGTATGGCACTGTGATGATTGTTCCCTCGGCTGGGTTGATGATCGGCAGTGTTTTGGTTAATTTACTTAATGGTCGTTTTTCTTCTCGGCAATTACTGATGTTAGCGATAATACTGATGTCATTTGCTGGAGCGTGGTTGTTAGCCACACCGTTGAGTGTATTTAATTTAGTTTGGGCGTTTACTTGGCTGACCATTGCTCAAGGTATTTCTTTTCCTTTATCAACCAGCATGCTGCTTGCTCCACATAAAACGCAAGCAGGTTCGGTTTCTGCTTTGTCGGGCTCAGTTCAGATGTGTTTGGCTGGGTTACTCGGTGGGCATCTTGTTAAAGTTTGGGTGACTAATCAGCCGGCTTTAGGCATCTTCTATTTGGCCACGGGGTCGTTGATGTTACTGGTTCTATTGTCATCCCAGCGCCACTTGCAAACCGAATTCGCCTAATTTTTCTAGGCTTACTCATCCATATTGATCTGGTTTAGATATATAATCTTCAATACGTTAACCGATGGAAATAAGAATGCATCAAGAAGAATTTCAGGCACTAGTCAAAGAACTGTGTGAACAGAAAACGTTACCTCAAGCATTAGAAGTACTAAAAACCAATGAAGATCAAGAGATTGCTGAGGCTGCGCAGTCATTAACTGGGCAATTTGCTTTGGCGGAAGTTGATGGTGAACAACGAATTTACCATGTGATCATTCAAGAAAATGAGCAAGGTGAAGAGGAAGAGTTTGTTGAGCACATCATGAATGAAGGTGACGATGTGATCAAATTTATTGCGTGGTTTTTTGATGCGATGTTTGAGGTCAAACAAAAAGAGACCTATTTGTCGGCTGGCAAGACTTACAAGCAACCCAAACGCAGCTGATTGAAATTTAATTACCTAAAAGTGTGATGTTTGTCTTGTTTTGTTGATATTTATAGCTGCAATCTGCCTTGGTTAAGTAATTAAATTACATTTGAGGTGATTCATGGGTTATGAATTAGGTGGAGCTTACGTTGGACAAATCATTGCTAAAAAAGCAATGTATGACGCAATGAATGGTAAGCCACAAGCAAAGAAAAAGTCTTTCATTAAGGCGTTGGTTAAGAAGTTTAGCCACAAATAAACGATGACGAATTAAAAGCCCCAGCTTAGCGATAGACTGGGGCTTTACTTTACGGTTCAATGTCAACTTAGGCTGTCGTAATACCAACGATTAGTTAGAGTTACGTTATCGAGGAACGGAAACTTTTCCAAGGTCGAGCACATTATCAGGCACGGTATCCAATTTTTTTTCTTTCAGCCAACTTTCCAACTTATCGCACCCACCAATATAACGATCATCCAACCAGATCTGAGGGACAGTCACGGGCGTTTTAGGACCAATAATTGCTTTGACTTCAGGGATCATTCGATACAAAGCGGCACTCTCTTTAACGACATCATGGTAGATATATTCAATACCAGCCTCATCGAGCAACTTTTTCGCTTTAATACAGTAGGGGCATGTTGCTTTACCATAAACAATATTACCTTTTAAGTTATCACGCTGAGCCCACTCGTTGATCACCGCTTGAACTAAGACTCCACGATTCAAAGCTTCACCCTGGCTAACAACTTTTCCCTCTATTACTAGAATCGGTGCATGCCATGCTCCTAATTTGAGCGGCTCCCACCAGTGAGAAAGCCAATCTTTCACTTCAAGTTCAACAGAAACATCCACCAATTCGTTGTTAAAGGTGTCAGTTAGAATATCTTTGGTTAGCGTGCACTCTCCACAAGGGATATTGACTTTAAATGGTCCCCAACTGCCAGCCCAACGGTATAACGTGATTTTAATAGGTTCCGCCATTGTATTTTCCTCAACAATCTTCGCTTAAAGAATAGGAAAGGCTTATCACACTTTTTATTTCAGCGTGATGATTTTTTTGTTTCCCAGCGAGTAATAAAAGCGACCGAAGCAATGATGATAGCTGCGCCTAGCCATAAACGTCCTGGTGGTGCCCAACCAAATACAACCCAACCTGCCAGTACATTTAATGGCAATTTGGCGTGATCAAATGGTTGAACAAAAGAAGCATCGGCAACGGCATAGGCTTTGACAATAGCCCATTGAGCTAATGCTGTCATTGCACCGGCGAAAAGTAATATTAGCCATAATGTATTGCCTTCTGGAATTTGCCATTCCGGTAGTGCTAATAAAAGGTTAAAGGGTGTTATAAGCACTAACAAATAAACGACCATTGTCGAAGGTGAATCTTCAGAAGAGAGTTTTTTTACCATTAATGAGTAACAAGCCCAGAAAAATGCAGCCCCCACAGGAAGTAGTGAAGCCCAATTAAAATTATCAGCCCAAGGCTCTAGAATGATCATCGCGCCAATAAAGCCAGTTAGTGTTGCTCCCCAACGAGCCATACCCACTTTTTCTTTTAAAAAGAGCCCAGAGCCAATGGTAGCGAAGAGCGGCGATGTCATTAATAGGGCAATACCTTGCCAAATAGGTACAGGATAGGCGAGGGCCCATAACCAAAGCTGAATACCGATAACGGATAAAAACACACGGAAAATATGTAACCCCAAATGTTGGGTACGGAGTGAGCGACGAATGCCGAGTGTTGATAAATAAGGCAAAATCACTACCAGTGCAATAGCGTATTGGATGAGTGCAACAGTGGTGGATGACAGACCATAATTGATACTGGCGACTTGAGCGAGGCTATTAACTATCGCAAAAGCGAGTCCGGCAAGCAGCATCCAGCTTGCTCCTTGGAGTGGGTGATGGTGTTTTAGGCTCATATAAATCGTACAGACATGAAAAGTGGTTGAATCATACTGATTTATCATGATTAAACCAATCAAGGATTTCTCTTTGCTACTTGAGGCTATAGTGTTAGTTGCTTAGAAATTGAATGATTTGGTTTATAAATGGGAGAGGTGTTTGTATCAAAAAAAACCTTCCATAGGGAGGTCAAAGAACATGAATTTGCCAGTGTTCTGCCTAACACTGAAAAGAAGCACTAATGCTGCCGTGCATTTGTATTTTATAGATAGCAGATGGCATTTCAGTTTTTAACTATCTGAAAAATAATAATATTATTTTTTATCCATCTCGAAGAGTGAACTAAGGTAGTGCGATATGTGTTGTTGTGGTGCAAGAAGGGATAGTCGCGATTAGCTCGCTTTGAGTTGAAGATCTTACTTTTGATATTTGAATCATCAAATTTATTTCCTAGTTAGGAATATCGGTTAAACTCTGCGCTCATCTCATTCATATCAAGGAAGATTGTATGTATTCAGTCCGTTTGGGTGACCAACGAATCTCCCCTTCAAAAGTACTGTGTATTGGTCGTAATTATGTTGAGCACATTAAAGAGCTCAACAACGCTATACCAGAGCAAATGGTAGTATTTAACAAGCCGAATACTAGCATTACCACTACCTTGACTTCTTTCCATCAAGAATCACTGCATTATGAAACGGAAATTTGTTTTTTAGTTGAAAACGGAAAGTATTCAGCGGTTGGTTTGGGTTTGGATCTCACAAAGCGCGAATTGCAATCAAAGCTTAAAGCGAAAGGATTGCCGTGGGAGAGAGCAAAAGCGTTTGATGGCTCAGCAGTATTCAGTCGATTTGTCCCGCTTGATGGTATCGACATCAATAGCTTGCAGTTAGAGCTATTCATCAACTGCGTTCGAGTGCAGTGCGGTGGTGTCAATCAGATGCTTTATTCACCGCCCACCATTTTAGAAGAGCTCAAATCCTATACTTCGTTGCGCGATGGCGATGTGATCATGACCGGGACTCCTCAAGGTGTAGGGGAAGTACACCGTGGTGATGTATTTTTAGGACGTTTAAAATCCGCTCAAGAAACTCTTATTGAAATTGAATGGTTAGCTGAATAATGGTGCGAGTGGAGATTCCAACCAAGTCTTATTTAAGCGTTAACCACGACTATTAATGAGTGAAAATTATCAAATTAAGTACCAGAAATACCACCATGCTAGCGACCGTGGTTAGAAGCACATTCTTGGTTTTCCAAGCAATCAATCCCGCGAGTGCTGCTGCCCATAAATAAGGATTGTGCGCATTAATCCATAAATCGGTCTCTGGCATAAATACGATGGGCGCCCATATGGCAGTCAATACCGCAGGGCTTGAATAGCTAAGTAAACGTTGAATAGCAGGACTGAGTCGCAGTGGCAGCTTGGGCTCTAAAAACAGGTAGCGACTGGTAAATACAAGTGCGGTCATCGCAAGAATAGAAAGCATAATCATGATGATTTCCCTCTGCGATGTTCAAGCGCAAGTTCAGTTACATAACCCGCGCACATAGCTCCAATACTGGCAAACATAAGGCTGCCGTCCACGTTGCACATTTTTAATGCAACAGAAAGTACCAAAGCTGTTAGCACTGCCATGAACACCGGTAAGGTTTTCACGTTGGGGATCACAATGGCAATGAAGGTTGCAGCAACCGCAAATTCTAATCCAAGTTCGTTTAAGGAGGGAATATAGCTGCCTGCAATAATACCTGCTAGGGTGGCTAGGTTCCAAATGAGGTAAAAGCTAAGTCCTGCTCCTAATGCGTACCAGCGGTTAAACGGCTTTTCATCATGCTGCTCGCAAATCGCGAACAGTTCATCAGTAAGCAAAAAACCTAAAATTATGCGCCAGCGCATAGGGAGTAGGCTAATTTTGCTGCGCATCGATACGCTGTACAAAAAATGGCGAGACGTTATGAAAAATGTGGTGATTAGCATGGTGAACAACCCAGCCCCCGCTTTGAACATGCCGGTAGCCACTAACTGCGCAGAGCCTGCAAACAAAATCGCAGACAAAGCTTGGCTTTCAAATGGAGATAGGCCAGTTTCTATAGCAAATGAGCCGGCAAGTAATCCCCATGGTAAGACGGCAATACTTAGTGGCAGCATGGCAAGTGTACCTTGCCAGAAACAATATCCCTTAGAGGTTGGGTGTGGGTTATCCAAAATCACGATACTCATCAAAAATCCTTATTCATACTAGTGAACATATCAAGCTACGAAATTTGATCAAGTGATTGTATTACATGACGAATCTACGAGGATAGAAAACAGCGCTGTAGTGTTACTCTTAGTTTAGTTTGTGTGAAATAATAATCTAACAATGTCGTTTAAAGTGGTTTTTGGTGGTGGTAATAATGAAATTGTTACTATAAAATCCGCCGCTTCTTGTTTTTAATAAAATCTCATCATGATCGATATTTCCATCTTGCCTGTTTATCTTACGGCAGTGATTGCCCTATTGTTGCTTCCTGGACCAGATATGTTGCTGATCGCCAGTTCAAGTATGAGCTGTGGGCGACGTATAGGCATTTTTGCCAGTTTAGGTAATGCTACTTCGGGCATCATTCTGACGCTACTTGCCGCGTTGGGGGTATCTGCGTTAATCGCCATGAGTCCATTAGCGTTAAACGTATTGCATTTTTTAGGTGGTGCGTACTTGCTAAAAATGGGCTGGGATTGCTTGCGTGCAACCCCGGCAGATATGCCTGATCTTGATAACGACGATAAAATGGCGGCTCAGTTCTACCAACGTGCTTTGGTTAGTAACTTACTCAACCCCAAAGCACTGGTATTCTTTGTCATGTTTTTACCGCAGTTTGTCTCAAGCAATATTGGTGCAACCTCGGGTGAACAAATGTTCGCGTTAGGACTGTTACTGAATATTCTTGGCTTGACGTTTAATTTTTTATTGGTCGCATTGGCCGGAACGTTTGGACGTTCCCTGCTAGGAAATGAGAAGTTTCGAACTAATCAGCACAAGTTCATGGGCGTTGTTTTTGTGTTACTTGCTTGTTGGATGCTCAGCTCTTTTATCGCTAAGTAGTCAAATTGCCAGTGAAAGCGGCATAACCACTTTCACTGTTGCGCAATATCAATGGTTTTTTACAAACTGCGTTGATGCTCGGCAATCAACATTGCCATTTGTTCATCTGCCTTTCGCTGAGCAGAGACGAAATCTTCATCTCCTTCAAAAGTGCAGACCACTTCGTAGTAACATTTTAGTTTCGGCTCAGTTCCAGAAGGGCGAACGATCACTCGCGCCCCACCTTCTAGATGATAGATGAGCACATCGCTAGCGGGTAAGTTGATCACTTCGTTTGTTCCGCTACTGATATAGCGAATCGATGATTTTAGATCTTCAATTACCAATACTTTGCGCCCTGCAATTTCTGTCGGAGGTTGTGCGCGAAGTTTATCCCCCACCGGCGGCGAATTCGGATCTAATTTGATGCTGCGCTGTGCATTGACGTATAAACCATGTTGGCGATAGATCGCTTCTAATTGATCCCAAATGGTCTTGCCTTGGCTGTAGAGCTCTGCCGCTAATTGAGCAAAAGCGACCAATGCCGACAGGCCATCTTTATCCCAAACAGTACTACCGATGGTGTAGCCTAAGGCTTCCTCATAAGCGAATAAGAATTGATGATCATCACTTTGTTCTTGCATGGCCACATTGGTTAACCATTTAAAACCCGTCAGCGTTTGGAAGTATTTCGCCCCCATTGATTGGGCGATTTCTCCAAGTAAACTGGATGAAACAATGGTATTACCGACTAATTGTTTTTTAGCTTCACTTTTCGATAACAAGTAGTGCCCAAATAAGACGCCAACCTGGTCACCAGTCAACATTTGATAAGTGCCATCGGCTTTTCTTACGCTAACGGCAAATCGGTCAGCATCAGGGTCGTTAGCACAAGCGAGCTCGGCACATTGCGTATGGGCAAGCGTGGTAACCATATCCATTGCCCCTAATTCTTCAGGGTTAGGGAAGTTGACGGTCGGGAATCGGCCATCAGGTTCACGCTGTTCTTTTACACTACTGACGCGAGTGAAACCTGCATCATGGAGTAACGTTTCTGCCATTTCAGCTCCGACCCCATGCATTGCGGTGTAAGTGATGGCGATGCTTTTTGGATCAGAATGATGGTTAAGTAGTGGATTTTGGTTGATTGTCTGGCGATACGCTTGGTAATAATCGTCAGTCAGCCATTCCAGTCGCCCTTTTTTATGAGCGTCTTCTAGGGGCATTAGAGAAACCACTCGCGTTGCTGCTAGGTTAATTTCCGAGGCAATACCGCCATCATGAGGTGGAATAATTTGCGCGCCATTTTCCCAATACACTTTGAACCCATTGTATTCTGGCGGGTTGTGGCTGGCAGTCACCACCACGGCAGCGGCTGCGTTAAAATGTTTAACGCCAAATGCCACTACGGGGGTAGGGGCGACTTTATAAGTAAGGTAAACCTTAATGCCCAATGCGGTCAGTACAGAAGCGGTATCATACGCAAATTGTTGTGAATCTGGTCGTCCGTCATAACCGATCACTACCCCGCGGTTTTTCGCATCAGCTATTTTTTGAATTAAGTAGTGCCCTAAGCCCGTTGCGGTTTCTTGAATGACAAGGCGGTTCATGCGATTAGGCCCACATCCTACTTTGCCACGTAAACCTGCGGTACCAAATTCAAGGCGTGATTGAAATCGCTCTTTAATGGCATCAAGTTGCTGCTCATCAATTAATGCTTGAAGCTCTTTACGCGTTTTAGGATCGGGATCTTTTTCTAACCACTCGGCAACGTATTCCATCATGATTCTTACCTGCTTAATGTCGATTGATATAGATTTTAACTGATATTCATTCTCAATTATGGGCGGGCAATCGCTAAATATTCAAGGATTAAATGTCAGTTGCCGATCTTAAACGCATTAAAGGTGGCGTAAACTGTGTCTCTCAAGGCGCTTAAATAGCAATGACAGGGTTAGACATATGGCCAGATAAAAGCTACCCACCAGCAACCAAATTTCAAAAATTAATCCTGATGAATTGGCCATTTCAGTGCCAACAAACGTCATTTCTTGGATAGAAATAAGCGAGACAATAGAAGAATCTTTCACCAGCGAAATAGCTTGTCCTGCTAATGCTGGCGTAATGGCACTGAGCACTTGCGGAGCAATGATATAGCGATATTTGACCCAAGGAGAAAGTCCGAGAGAATGCGATGCTTCCCATTGACCTTGCGCAATACCTGCCAGTCCGGAACGGACTACTTCAGCAATGTAAGCCGAAGAGAGTAGGCCAATACATAAAATGCCAGAAAGTAAGTTTTCCCATAAATGAGCAGGGCCAAACAGTAGTTGTTGAATGGTATTAATTTGCCCATGGTGATCACGCAGTAAAGTGTCTAACCCAAGCAAAGGGATCAACTGGTTGGAGATGAAAAAGTAGAAGATAAAGACAAATACTAATGGTGGGATATTACGCACCAACTGCACAAAGGCATTAGCGGGCAGTTTAAACAAAGGATTATTTGCGTGACGAGCCACACCGAGTAGCGTGCCAAGTACTAGGGCAAGCAACATGCCCCAAATGCTCAAGCGTAAAGTAGCAGCAAGCCCTTGAAAGAAGTAGGGCGTACTGCCGTCCGCTTTTGGTGTGAATATCAGAGCAAAAGCATCGTTCCAGCGCCAGTGGTAGTTCACACCAACGTCTGCGCGGTAGGTCAACCACAGCGCGAAGCAGGTAAATAACACCAGTAATAAGTAATCTAGCTTATTGAGTGATAGGCGTGACACCTTGGGTGGGCTCATTGTTTTAGTGGTCAATGCTGTCGTTGTATTCACATTTGTTGCCTAGCATCATTGCCCTGAAGCAATTTGCTTTTGCCAATCTAGCGTTGAGAACCAATATTCATAACGCTCACTGAGCCAACCATCGGCAGTGCGAGCTTCAATCCATTGATCAAAAAAGACTCTTTTATCGTTTTCACCCAGACGAACAGCAAAAGCTTCATTGCCTTTTGATAAACGTTCGCTAAAAGGAATAAACAGTTTATCACTGTGTTTGACCGTTTCATGTTCTGGTTTAGGGCTAGAGGCAATCACTGCGTGAGCATTACCATTGAGCACTTCTTGGAACGCTTGAGCATCGTCATCGAATTGCAGAACTTTTGCTTTGGGAAAGGTTTCACGTGCGACTTGCACTGTAAACGCGCCGCGGCGAGCCGCAATTTTCACTTTGCGAGAGTTAAAGTCATCAAAAGTTGAAAAGCCAGTCGCGAGTGCTTTGTTTGCCGCAAGTTGTACCCCTGAGTGAGAATAAGGGGCGCTAAATAGTACGCTTTTTGAACGTTCAGGTGTGACAGACATACCACCAATGATTACATCAAATTTTTTGGCCAAAAGTGCGGGGATTATTCCATCCCACGCTGTCGGTACAAATTCAACTTTCCAACCTGAGTCCGCAGCTAAGCGTTTAGCGACATCAATTTCAAAACCGATCAATTCACCTTGCTTATCGCGCATTGCCCAAGGTACAAACGTCGACATGCCTACACGTAGCGTGCCTCGTTCGTTGATTTTATCTAGGTTAGGCGTGTCACTTGCAGTCGCTGGTAGTGAGACGACCAATCCCAATAGTGCACTGAATGCAATACTCAAAAAGCCTCGTTTTCGCCAGCTTATTTTTCCATATGGTTGCATGTTATTTCCCTTCTTCTGGTTCATTTTTGAGAGCGCCATTGAGCGCCCAGTTTATGTTCTAGCCAAGCTGAAAGCCCCGATAAAGAAAGCGTTAACAGCAAATAAATACCCGCGACGGTAAACCAAATTTCAAATGGCATAGCGGTTTCAGACACGATGTTTCTACCTTGTGTGGTGAGGTCGAAAATCGCCATTACACTGACTATTGAAGAGTTTTTAATTAACGACACTACTTCATTGGTCAACGGAGGTAATGTACGTTGAAGCAGTTGCGGGAGGATCACATCGTAGTAAGTATAAAAGCGCGATAACCCGAGTGATTGAGACGCCTCAAACTGACCTTTGGCAATACTATTTAATCCACCACGAAACACTTCAGCGGTGTACGCACCTTGAAACAAGGACAAAGCAACAACAGCAGTGGAAAAGCGATCCAGCCCAATAACGGGACCAAACACAAAGTAAAGCAGATAAATTTGAACCAGCAAAGGTGTGTTACGGATAAGTTCGATATAACCATTCGCTAATAGCCGTCCAACGATAGAGTTTGAAAGCTTTAATAGTGCTGTTGTAAGCCCAATCACCAGTGTTAAAAACAGACTGATGGCAGAGATTTGTAAGGTAACCACTAAGCCCTCGATAAGCTCTGCAGGCCACCATTCACCATCTTCATAAAATGCAATGTAGTCAGGAACACGCTCCCACTGCCATTGGTAGCCCATCGCTTGGGCCCCTGAATTGAGTAGCCACATCATGCCTAACAACAGTAGTGCCATTTGTGCAGCAGCAGACAGCACAGGTTTGATCATGACTTTTATCATCAGTGACTGAGGATTTGCTTGAGAAACTGTTGTGTTCTTGGGTGTTTAGGTTGGCTAAACAGCACCTCTGGTGTTGCAATTTCCAAGATTTCTCCTTCATCCATAAAGATAACGCGATCTGCCACTTTGCGCGCAAAGCCCATTTCATGAGTCACGCACATCATGGTGATACCATCTTGAGCGAGATCGACCATGACATCCAACACTTCTTGAATGGTTTCAGGATCAAGCGCAGAAGTGGGTTCGTCAAACAGTAAAATCTCTGGCTGCATGCACAGTGAGCGAGCAATAGCGACGCGTTGTTGTTGGCCACCAGACAGTTGCACCGGGTGCTTATCGGCTTGCTCAACAATATTGACTCGCTTTAGAAAATGCAGTGCGCGTTCTCTTGCGGCGGGTTTTGATAGTTTCAAGGTGCGAATAGGAGCAAGTGTCAGGTTTTCGATAACAGTTAAATGCGGAAATAGATTGAAATGTTGAAAAACCATACCGATTTTTCCTGCTGATAATGAAGCGTTTAATTGAGCTGATCGTAGTGTAATACTGCCCTCAGTAATGGCTTCTAGCCGGTTTACAGTCCGGATTAGCGTTGATTTTCCAGAGCCAGAGGGGCCACAAACGACTAATATTTCACCACGTTGGACTTGCAGCGTAATATCTTTTAAAGCGTGAAAATCGTTATACCATTTATTGACGTTACTAAATTCGATCACGTTCATTGTTGAACTTCTATTTTTATTTGTTATTCATCTACCTTAGCAATATCAACAAGATATTGCACTCTTGAGACAGCATAAAGCAAAAAATCTGACAACAGCATCGTGTGTAATGAATTTTTTACATGATGCTTGTTTTGTAAAAAATACAATAACATTGCCTTTTGATGAAAATAATGATTGAAGTTGGGGTTTTTAGTGGATAAGTTACAAGGGAAGGCCGAAAGCAAGGCTGCAAATTAGATTAGCCATCGTTGTTCATATGGCAGGTAGTAGAAAGAATAGAAAGGAAGAAGTAAGCAATGTTCCAGACCGATGATGTAAAAATTAAAAGAGTTAAAGAGTTATTACCCCCTGTTGCCGTTTTAGAAAAGTTTCCAGCGACAGAAATTGCTTCTTCAACCACATTTCAAGCACGTGAAGCGATCCATAACATTCTGCAAGATAAAGATGATCGCCTATTGGTTATTATTGGTCCATGTTCAATTCATGACCCTGAAGCGGCGGTTGAATATGGTAAGCGACTGAAAGTATTGCGTGACGAATTGGGTGATCGCCTTGAAATCGTGATGCGCGTGTATTTTGAAAAGCCACGTACCACGGTGGGTTGGAAAGGTTTAATTAACGACCCTTACCTAAATGACACCTATAAAATCAATGATGGTTTACGCATGGGGCGTAAATTGTTGCTTGATTTAACGGATATGGGCATGCCAACAGCCAGTGAATTTTTGGATATGATCACCCCTCAATATGTGGCCGACCTTATCAGCTGGGGCGCTATTGGTGCTCGTACAACAGAATCTCAGGTTCACCGAGAGCTAGCTTCTGGACTTTCTTGCCCAGTTGGTTTTAAAAATGGTACGGATGGCAATATCAAAATCGCTTCCGATGCGATCCGCTCTGCCAGTGCTTCACACCACTTTTTGTCAGTGACGAAGTTTGGTCACTCTGCCATTATTCAAACTGCGGGTAATCCAGATTGCCACATTATTTTGCGTGGTGGTAAAGAGCCAAATTATAGTGCACAACACGTAGGTGTGATTAAGCAAGAGCTTGAAGCGTCGGGTTTACCACAAAAAGTGATGATTGATTTCAGCCACGCAAACAGCTCGAAAGACTACAATCGTCAAATGGTGGTGGCACAAGATGTGAGTGAACAGCTTGCTAATGGTGAACACGCTATTTTTGGAGTGATGATTGAATCTCACTTAGTGGAAGGTCGTCAAGATTTAGTCGATGGTTGCGCTGCAACGTACGGGCAATCGATTACTGATGCGTGTATTGGTTGGGATGATACAGAAGTCGTTCTTCGTCAGCTAGCCGATGCAGTTCAAGCACGTCGCTCACGATAATTACTAACCATTCTATATTAATAAGGCTCCCATTATTGGGAGCCTTTTATATTTATTTTTTATGATTTTTCTGGGGTTGTAAATAAAGTCCATTAAATTATTTTTGTTTGAACTATTGCTCTTGTTTTGTCCCGGTATAGGTATTTTTTCTTGCAAAACTTACCAATTGTGATGAGTCTTTAGGTGACAATTTGCCGTGCCATAAATCGACAATGATTGCCCCTTGGGAATATTCATTTTCCCACATAATCGGTTGTCTTTCTGAGTAATTACTTTCAGAAATTAATGTTATTGTATGGTTTGCATTAGGCAATTGAATGATATAGATGTTACTTGAAAAATGTTGATGGCATTTTTTAATATACTCGCCGCTAGACTTGCCATTTCTGCACATTGTCCATAAATCTTATTATTATCATCTCTATCATTTTGTATTCGTTCCGCTAAAGCAGAATCGAATTGAGGGTAAAAAGGAGCCTCGGATAAGTTTAAATTGCAATTTTTTGCCACTTCACAACGTCTAGTTCGTACTGCATCTTGATTGTCATCATATTTATATTGTATGAGACCAGCCTTATTAACAGTGGGTTCATCTGTTATTTTTATAGAAGGAAAATAAGCCGATATACCCTTCCTATTTGAAGTTGCAGCGGTGTTGGTTACGTTCGGTCACCCCAATCACATAGTTTATCTATGCTCATGGGGATGAACTCACTTGCCGCCTACCAGCAACTTCAAGTTGTTTGGGTATATTTTAAATAGTCAGTATTTTTCTTTCGATTTGACGTAGTGCGTGACGATATAAAAACCATGCTGAAAAACCGGCGAGAATATTACCGATTAATGCCCCGACAAATAAGCCATGAATAGCTGCCATTTGTGCTCCTACCCATAAACAAGGTAAGAAAAAGGCGAATAAACGTAAGGCGGAAATGGTCAAAGCGACATAAGATTTAGCCAATGCATTGGAAACAGACACCATTAGCATACATACCCCCAACGGACCCAAACTAATGGGGATAACCATCAAATGCCAATGTAGGATTGATTCGACGTTCTCTTCACTGGTCATTAATGCTGCTAAGAAACTGGAAGATAAGTAGGTGAGTACGGCGATAATTAATTGGAAGCCGAGAATAAATTGGCAAGCGATAGTGACTAGCTTTCTGATGTCTTGCAGTTGATTAGCACCCAGTAAACGTCCAACCATCGGCGGCATTGACATGGTTAAGGCTAAAACGGAAACCATGGCGAAGAACTCAAAACGAGAGCCTAGAGCCCATGCAGCCACTGCCGCTGTACCAAAACTGGCTAACAATTTTGTTGCTAGCATTGAAGATAAAGGAGGAAGTAACTGGCTTATCATTGCTGGGCCCATGATATGGCTGATAGAACGAATACTGCTTGCTACATTGAGATCTTGCCAATCAAAGAGCATCCACTGTTTCTTTGATACTTTAGGTGCAACGACCAAAACGCCAACTCCAAACGCAACAATTGTTGCCAGCGCTGCCCCTTGAATCCCCAAATCGAAGGTAAAAATAAAGAGTGGATCTAAAATGAGGTTAAGGACGCTCGTAACCATCATCATGCTGCCTGGCAGCATGGTATTACCATTGGCACGGCACAAGCTGTATAAGAAATAGAGCACCGCGCCAACCCAAGCACTAACAATCCAGTAAATCCAGTAGCTGTCTATGATAGGGTATACCGATTCTGGAGCGCTGAGCAGAGCTAAAATTGGATGACGGAGCAGATAGATAATCATGCCAAACAGAGCTACTCCGACACTGCCCATCACCATCACGAGCCCGCCCAATTGCTTAGCATAGCGGATCTGGTTAGCGCCGATGGCGCGCGCAATCACTGCGGTAGTTGCAATGCCGAGACCAACCTGGATACCTATGATGATCATTTGAATCGGTAAGGTAAAGCCTTGCGCTGCCAGTGGTAGTACCCCCAATTGGCCGATAAAGGCACTGTCAATAAGTTGAAAACTCATTAAGGATAATACCCCAAACAGCATTGGCCACGTCATTTGAAATAACTGGCGCCCCAAGGCGTTGGATTGGCTGTTGTTTGTCATCGAATTTTTTTGTAGTTTGCTCACTGGTTTTTCGGCTCTTCTAATTCGGAGGCATAGTCTTTAGGTGGTGGAGTCCACCCTCGTTCGGATAAGGAATGCTGATCACTGCGGTCAGAATTCATGGCATTGGCTAGTCTTTTTTCTAATTGCATAAAGAGGTTACGATAATTATTATCGAACCGATCCTCGCCCGATTCTGAACTCCAAGCATTATATAGTTCGTCAGATTGTTCTCGTTCAATGCGTTTATAGGCTGATTTTTGTTGCTCAACGGTAAAAGGGTGTAAACCTAAGCTACGCAACGCTTGTGCGCCCACTTCAAGAGCTGAATGATAGGTTTCTGATTCAATATGATCCGCGCCTGCTTGCCTAAGCAGGTAGCCATGGCCTCTATCAAATGCGCGTGCCAAAATCGTCACTTGAGGATAAGTGTGTTTAACATATTTGACTAATTCAATGCTGCTTTCTCGGTTGTCTATCGCCACAACTAATAAAGAGGCCTCTTCAATGCCGGCGGTATGCAAGAGATCGGGTCTTGTTGCGTCACCAAAGAAAGCTTGAGTTTCAATTTTCCGCATGGTTTCAACTTGGTCAGCTTGGTGGTCTAGCGCCACGGTGCGTACCCCATTGGCTACTAGTATGCGGTTAACAATTTGTCCAAAGCGGCCGATGCCCGCAATGATTACCGTTCCTTTTTCTTCAATCACATCGGCTTCGCGATCATTAAGCACATGCTGATAGCGAGGGATGATCACTTTATCGAATAAGATAAATAGCCCTGGTGTCAGGAACATCGATAAGGCGACCACTAAGGATAGTATTTGCGCCATTTCAGGGGCGATTACATGACTCTGTACTGAAAAGCTTAATAACACGAAACCAAACTCTCCCGCTTGAGCCAAACTGAGGGCAAACAACCAGCGATTGACCCCTTTGATACGAAAAACAAAACCAAGGCTAAATAAAATGGCGGCTTTTAATATCATAGTGGCCAGAGTAAGGCCAATGACCAAGAAGAAGTCACCAAACAGAATATGAAAATTAATTCCTGCTCCTACGGTAATAAAGAATAGACCAAGTAATAATCCTTTGAATGGGTCAATGTTCGACTCTAACTCGTGACGAAACTCACTGTTAGCTAATACCACACCCGCCAGAAAGGTGCCTAAAGCTGGCGACAAACCGATCAAACTCATTAAAGCGGCAATCCCAATTACGAGCATCAGTGCGGCAGCGGTAAATATTTCTCTTAAACCGGAACTGGCGACGAAGCGAAACAGTGGGCGACTCAAGTAGTGACCACCGATCACGAGAATAGCAATTGATAAGGTGATGACAATGCCATAACCCCAGCCAGGAAGTCCTGCGACTAAACTCAATTCTTGATGTGTTTCAGCCATATGTGCGGCTGCTTGTTGCGCTTTTTCGACTAATTCAGCCATCGCCAATAAGGGAATAAACGCGAGCATTGGGATAACAGCAATGTCTTGCATCAACAGTACTGAAAAAGCGCTACTGCCACCTTCTGTTTTTCCAAGGTTTTTTTCATTAAAGGTTTGTAAAACGATAGCGGTGGAAGAGAGGGAGAAAATAAGACCTATCGTGAGTGATAATTCCCAAGAGAGCTGGAATTGTAAGCTAATCGCGGCAACCGCTAGCGTGGTTATAGCCACTTGTAACCCACCAAGTCCAAGCAGCCGATGGCGCATATTCCATAGCATTTTGGGCTCAAGTTCTAAACCGACTAAAAACAGCATCATCACCACTCCGAATTCAGCAAAGTGTTGAATGGTTGTGGTTTCTTCACCCACTAAGCCGATAATCGGTCCAATCACTACCCCAGCGATTAAATAGCCGAGTACCGAACCTAATCCAAAACGTTTCGCCAGAGGAACTGCAATAACAGCGGCAGCGAGATAAACAAACGCTTGGAGGAAGTAACTGGTCATGCAGTATCTCCATTATTGAGAGAAGTTAAATAAAGGTTCATATTGGCAAGATGGCGAACTTTCTTAATGTTGATGCGGTTATCGACCAATGCATGAAGCAGTATTGTCCACTCATTGAGATGTTGTTGGACACGATGATCTTCTTCTGCGGTTCGTGCACCAAACAGTGAAAATGGCGGTAAGTAAACCATACCTGTTAAGTTTGCCATTTGTTCTAACGGTTGTAACAACTCGCGAATCGTAAAATGGTTATAGCCATCCGCGTTATAGGCTGACTCCTTCCCCCCAGCAGAGAGAGCGCACATAAAAACCTTACTGTTTAGTGCTGTGCCTTCTTGCCCATAAGCAAAACCATATTCTAGCACTAAGTCTTGCCACTCTTTCAGCAATGCAGGTGTGGAATACCAGTACAACGGGAATTGGAAAATGATGACATCATGATCCAATAAACGCTGCTGTTCTTTATTAATATTAATGTCAAAAGTTGGGTATTCAAAATAGAGGTCGACAGCGGTGACGCCTGCTATATTTTGCGCCGCTTTGAACATGGGAAGATTGACCTCGGAGCGGCTCTGAGAAGGATGTGCATATAAAACGAGAACTTTTTGTGTAGCCATTATTGCTCCTTGCATTGCAACGATGCCTGCAAAATAAACCGTACTTTTAAAGATAAACAGTACATTAAAAGCGCGTAAGGAGCGAGTTTGTTAGTACCGCCATTGTGTTGTCCTTAATTGCTTATCCGCTTTGAAAACATAGTTATTACTGTTGGCAATGAAAGATTTCATCAATATGAAAATATTCATTACCAGTAATAAGAATTGATCCGTCAGTGGACGAATTATCGTGATAAAAGTCAGCTATTCCCATGAAATGAAACCGTTTTCAAAATGGTTTTAACTCACATTGTCAATATATCTTTATGATATTTATAACTAATTTTTTAAATTCGACCCCGGCTAAATTTCATAACCTGTCGCGTAAACTGGCGCTGTGAAGCGAATCTTAATTTTCACTTGTTTCATTTTTTAAACTGGTTGCAGAACAAAAACAAACACAGTGATTAATAGGATTTAACATGAAAAATTATAAGCTTCTACCTCTGTCCCTCGCAGTGGCTGCCGTACTCTCTTCTGCTCCATCATTGGCTAATGATCCAATGCCTAATCCCGAAGTGTTGGAGCAAGATCAGCAACCGCTTGTTTTGACACCAGACATTAAAGTGCCTGCTGGTATCGTGTTCTCTGGTTATGCTCGCTACGGTGCTGCTTACCAAAATGGAGACGCCAAATTGGTTGAAACTAATGGCCGTTTAAATGGTAACTCAACCGGTCGTTTAGGTAACGAGGGTAATGGTGGTGAGTTCCAATTTGGTAAAGGATTTGTCAGTGATAGCGGCGCGATTTGGGACGTCGTAGTGATGTTTAACCACTGGGGCGATGATGTTGGTGTACCAAAAGCTTACGCGGGGGGGACCAACATTTTTGAAAGTCAGCCAGAGCTTTACGTATGGGCAGGTCGTGATTTTCATCAACGCCCAGCTACGGGGTTGAATGACTATTTCTGGATGATGCACGATGGTCAAGGCGGTGGTTTTTATAACCTTGATTTAGGGAGCGTCAAGCTAGACGCCAGCGTAGTGAGCGCAACAGGCGCAGGACCTAATGATCATCAAGACGGTAATTATGCACTGACCACCAAATGGCATGGCATTAACTTCTCAGATTCAACCAATTTAAGCCTTTATGCCAACTACGGTTTTGATGATAACTCTGACCCAGATGCGAAAAAGCTGAACGCTTTTCAAGTTGCGGGAGAATTAAATTTTGGCAGCGATCGTTTCATTGTTCGCTACTCTGACAACGCAAAAGACAGTGTATTTTGGAAAACCGCAGATCAATCAGCGTTGTTGGTTAGCTTTGATGGTAATAAAGCGATGGGAGACAATGCTGCAATTGAATACCTAGCCTCCTATCAAGCGTATGAAGATGGTGAATACAAACAGTATGATCGCACTAACTACAACGTGGTGGTTCGCCCGATGTATTTCTGGGATGATGTCAATTCAACATGGTTAGAAGCGGGTTACGATGTGGTCGATTTTGACAACATCGATGCTACGAACTCTTCTTGGAAGGTGACGCTATCGCAAAATATTTCCTTTGGTAAAGGCGCTGGTGCTCGACCTATGTTGCGTTTCTACGCAACCGTCGGTGATGCAGATAACGAAGCCGTTATTGACAAAGATGGCTTATTTAAAACGGCAACTAACCCAGATACTGTCACGATTGGTGCAATGTGGGAGGCATGGTGGTAAACCTGTTGTAAATAATTTACTGTCCATTTTATTTAGTCGCTTTTTTGCAATATGAAAGGCGAACCTTAACCTCAGCAATACACTTACATTTTTGGGCCACCTCGGTGGCCCGTTTTTTTTCAGAAATAGGGGCTAACGCTGAAACGTTACAGCTTCAGTTTTTTCTAGGTGAATACATGTGCTAGCTGGTTGCGTTTCGGCAATCACTTTACCATGACGAATTGAATAGCGAACGGCAACTTGGCGGCGCAAAGCATCGAAGCCATTTTCGGCAGGAAGGATCAGCAAACTACCTGCCTTACCGAGCTGAATGCCATAATTATCTTGGATATTTAAAGTTCGTGCTGATTTGGTGCTAATCAAATCCAAACTATTATTAATTTGCTCATACCCCATGATTTGACAGACATGTAACCCCATGTGCAGTACCTGCAACATGTTTGCAGTACCAAGCGGATACCAAGGATCAAATACATCGTCATGACCAAAACAAACATTGATATCTGCTGCCAACATCTCTTTAACGCGCGTAATACCACGACGTTTTGGATAGTCATCAAAGCGACCTTGTAAGTGAATATTAACCAATGGATTAGCAACAAAGTTAATACCAGACATTTTCAACAAACGGAATAAACGCGAAGCATATGCACCATTATAAGAGTGCATTGCTGTGGTATGGCTTGCGGTGACTTTCTCGCCCATTTTAAATTTGTGCGCCAGTGCTGCAACCGTTTCGACAAAACGTGACTGTTCATCATCAATTTCATCGCAATGCACATCAATCAGACGATCATATTTTTGTGCCAGTTCAAAGACGTAGTGTAGTGATTCCACGCCGTACTCACGGGTAAATTCAAAGTGTGGGATCGCACCAATGACGTCAGCGCCGAGTTTTACGGCTTCTTCTAGCAGCGCTTTACCATTGGGGTAAGAAAGAATCCCTTCTTGTGGAAAAGCAACGATTTGTATGTCTACCCAAGGTTTCATTTCTTCACGCACTTCAAGCATTGCTTTCAGTGCCACTAATGTTGGGTCAGAAACATCAACATGGGTGCGTACATGTTGTACACCATTGGCAATTTGCCATTTCAATGTCTGTTTTGCACGTGCTTTCACGTCTTCAACTGAAAGCAACTCTTTGCGTTCAGCCCAACGTTCAATACCTTCAAATAAAGTGCCTGAAATATTCCAGTGTGGTTCACCAGCGGTTTGGGTGGTATCTAAATGAATGTGTGGTTCACAAAATGGTGCCACTGCTAAGCCACCTTCGGCATCTAGCACTGTACCTTCAAATGCTAAATCGACATCATTGGCAGTAATGGTGTTAAACAGCCCATCTTCAATCAGGATTTGATGTAACCCTTGCGTGTGCTGTAATGCAACGTTTTTGATTAATAACGTATTCATGAAAAATCCTTAAGCAGCCTGTTCGACAAGTACTTTTTTATTAATGATTGGATTAAGAATAAGGTAGCTAATAGCACCACCTAAGACAGCATTAAGTGGTACAACGCCAGCAATAGGTACAATGGTCAAAAATAAGAATGTTAACCCACAAGGTTATTGTACAACCATAACGCGTTTCATGTGCCAATGACTATGCTTTGTACATTTGAAAGACCGAAAGGTTGCTCCGATTGTCTTTTCTGCAGTTCCTATATCATGAAACAGTTTCATGGCTCATCGGGAAACTGCCGTCACTTTCAATATTTAGATAATTGTCATTTTTATGCCTAATTTGCTGTGACTTTACTCACGCTAAAGCAAGGTGGGATCTCTAATAATTGCCCCATGAAAGCGGTTTCGTGTTTTTTCTATCAATAATGAACTGGAGCAAATGTGGCGACGATAAAAGATGTGTCTGAACATGCGGGTGTGTCGCAAGCAACGGTATCACGAGTCATCAATGGTACGAGCCGCGTCAGCCACGACAAAAAACTCAAAGTTGAAAAAGCAATTAAAGATCTCGGCTATCGCCCGAATTCTATTGCTCAAGCTTTAGCTTCTAGTCGCACAGGCAGTATCGGTGTGATTGTGCCAGAGCTAGGTGGCCCATTTTATTCCAGTATTTTGCATAATATTGAAGAGCAACTGCGTAAGTTTGGTTATCACGTTGTGGTTACTGCCGGTTCCAACACTGAGCAAGGTCAGAAAGAATCGGTGCAATTTTTAATAGGCCGCCGTGTCGATGCCCTTATTCTTCATACACAAAACCTGACCGACGATTACTTGATTGAATTGGATCAACAGGGCATCAATCTGGTGCTGGTCAATCGCTTTATTCCTGAAATAGCGTGCAGTTGTATTGATATTGATAACGAGTTGGGCGGTTTTTTAGCGACACAACATTTGCTCGATCAAGGACATAAACGCATTGCTTGCATTACAGGACCATTAGAAAAGTCGGATGCCCGTGGTCGTTTGCAAGGCTATCGTAAAGCATTAGAGGAGGCCGGGCTTGAGTATGACGAAGCGCTGGTTTCTGAGGCTGGTTTTACCGAAGAGTCAGGTGTGAAAGCTATGCGTAAATTGCTGATGCGCCAGTGTGAATTTAGCGCCGTGTTTGCATCCAATGATCATATGGCATTCGGTGCCTTTGAAGAGTTGCGTCGTGTTGGAATGCAAATTCCCAATGATATTTCATTGGTCGGCTTTGATAATATTTTGTTTGCTCGCTATCTGACACCGGCTTTAACCACCGTTAATTTTCCCCTTGAACAAATGAGCTTAGAAGCGGTTCAGCTCGTTATTCAAAAACTGCACAAGAACAAACGTGACGTAGACTTCAAGTTATCACCTTCATTGGTGGTTCGAGAGTCAGTCAAAAATGTAATTAGTACTCTATAAACCTAACAATAAAGATATTAAGGATGAATCATGAAATTTAAGACCTTAGCGCTGTCCAGCGCCGTGGCTCTAGGACTTGCTTCACTTGCACACGCTGCCGATACCAATATTCGTTTTGACGGTTTTCCAGACTTTGATAGTAGTTTGAAAGTGCTGCTCCCCGATTTTGAGCAGAAGACTGGCATCAAAGTGGATTATTTGATGAATAACCACGGCGACCATCACACCAAATTAACCACTAACTTAGCAACAGGGTCAGGAGCCGGTGATGTCATCGTTGTGGATGTCGAAAAAATCGGTCCTTTCGTTGCTTCTGGTGGTTTGGTTAACTTGTCTGAAAAATATGGGGCAGACAAGTTCCAAGAAAGTTTTGCACCTTATGCGTGGACACAAGGTAAAGGTGCTGATGGCAATATGTACGGTATTCCGGTCGACCTTGGCCCTGGTGTTATGTACTACCGCACCGATGTGTTTGAAAAAGCAGGCGTTGATATTAATGAAGCGATCAAAGATTGGGATTCTTATATCAAGGCTGGTGAAGTGCTGAAAAAGCAAAATGTTCAGTTGATTGCATCAGCCGCTGACGTGGCACAAGCAATCATCTTTACCACAGTGCCGGAAGGTGAGGGGTTGTACTTTGATAAAGACGGTAACTCTGTAGTCACATCTGATCGTTTCGTTCATGCCTTTGAAGTGGCCAAGGAGATTCGTGACAAAGGGTTAGATGGGCGCATTTTGGCATGGTCAAACGAATGGTATGAGGGTTTCCGCAACGGCACTTTTGCGACTCAACTTTCTGGTGCATGGTTACTTGGTCATTTGAAAAATTGGATTGCTCCAGATACATCGGGCAAATGGGCAGTTTCACACTTACCTGATGGTATTTACGGAAGTTGGGGCGGTTCATTTCTTTCTATTCCTACCCAGTCGAAGCACCAAGATGAAGCATGGAAGTTGATTGAATACATGACAACTCAGAGTGATGTTCAACTAAAAGCGTTTGAAACTATTGCAGCTTTCCCATCAAACATTACGACTTATGATGACCCAATGTTCAACCAAGATATTGAATTTCTTGGTGGGCAAAAAGCACGTCTATTGTTTGCTGATGTAGCGAAAAACATCAAACCTGTTTCGCCCGCAAAAGGTGACCATGTGGCTCGTTCTATCATCTTAGAAAACGCACTGATGGAAGTGTTGGATGAAGGCAAAGACATTAAAACAGCGCTTAAAGATGCAGAACGTCTTATTAAGCGTCGCACACGTAATATGTAATTACTCATTGTGAGTTAAAAAAACCACCAGCAAAACTGGTGGTTCATCAAAGCAAGTTAATAGAGACATGATTTCATGTCTCTAGGTAAGAGGTCGTTACTATGAATCAAGCTACGAGCAACGCCATGGAAACATCATCTGCGCACAGTTTTTTTTCTCGCCTGAGTTTGAAAGCGCTTACACCGTATGGATTCCTATTGCCGTTTTTGATTATTTTTTCTGTTTTTGGAGTGTTTCCACTCCTATTTTCGGTGTATTTGTCTTTTCATGAATGGAACCCTGTCGAAGGGGTTGCTGCCATGGGTTACGTTGGGTTTGAGAACTATGAAATTGCATTAACCGACCCCTGGTTATGGCGCTCACTAAGCAATACATTATGGCTTGCGATCACCTCAGGTGTAGCGCAGCATTTAGTGGCTATTCCTGTGGCGTATATTTTGGTGTCATTAGGTGATCGTCTGCGTCATTGGTTAACGTCAGCCTATTTCTTACCGTTCATTACCTCAACGGTGGCGGCTTCACTCATTTTCTTCAATATGTATTCGCCTAATTCTGGCATCATCAACCAAAGCCTGGTGGCACTAGCCGATAGCTCGCTACTTGGTTGGGCCTTTTCATGGGTCAATGACTATCAACCCATTCGCTGGTTAGATGATGCAACCATGATAAAACCTTCTATTGCTATCATGGTGTTCTGGAAATATACCGGTTTCAACATCGTACTTTACACTACCGGTTTGATGACAATTCCTAAAGATATCTTAGAAGCGGCACGTATGGATGGTGCCAACGCTTTCCGCCGTTTCTGGAACATCTCCCTGCCTATGATTCGCCCATTTGTATTCTTTGCCGTCACCATGACCATTATTGGTAACTTGCAGCTGTTTGAAGAACCGTTTGTATTAACCCGTGGTACGGGTGGTGTGGGTCAAGCTGGTTTAACGATTTCAATGTATCTCTACAAAGTGGGTTGGGAATGGTTAGAAATGGGTACAGCTTCAGCGATTTCATGGTTGTTGTTTGCATTGATTGCTATGTGTACCGCTGTTCAATTTTTCTTCTTTGGTAAGAAAGGGTTAGGGGAGTAATACCATGTCGATTCACGCTTTAAAACCAAGCGATCGCAGTATCGAAATTATCACCAAAATTGCGATGGCTATGCTGGCCGTGGTGTTGATTGTGTCAGCGTTAGTTACGGTCTTCCCATTTCTATGGTCGGCACTGCTTTCTACCCGCGACCGTACCGAAATTTTTGGTTCGGGTATTAGTTTTGCTATTGGGGATAGCTTAGCGATCAATTATGCGAAGCTTTTGGAGATCATGCCATTTTGGCAGGCGATGTTTAACTCTATCTACATTGCATTTTTAGGGACCACCATCTCATTGCTATTTTGTAGTATGGGAGGATACGCGTTCGCAGTATTCAAATTCAAAGGTAAAAACGCCCTGTTCGGTATGTTGGTGGCTTCAATGATGATCCCACCAGTATTGAGCTTGATCCCTTACTTCATGATCGTCAAATTCTTGGGTTTGATGGATAACCACATGGCGGTTTGGCTTCCGTTTACGACCACTCCGTTTGGGATTTTCTTAATGCGTCAACACGTGATGGCATCCATTCCTAAAGAGTTGTTGGAAGCGGCAAAACTTGATGGCGCGGGAGAGTTTCGTACTTACTGGAGTGTGGTTTTACCCTTGATGAAACCAGCACTTGCCACTTTGGCTATCGTGCAATTTGTTTTCTTTTGGAACAGTTTTATGAACCCGTTAGTGGTACTGACGTCGCCAGAAAATTACGTCATTACTCAAGCACTACGCAGTGTGCAAGGTATTCCGAATACGCCATGGGGCGCTGTAATGCTCGGCACCACTATTTCCATATTGCCACTGGTGACCATTTATCTGTTTGCTTCCAAACAGATGATCAGCGGTCTGACATCCGGCGCAGTAAAAGGTTAATCGGCTTTTAATGGACAATTTAATTGCGTGTGCTGGAGCAGTCTCGCTGAACGAGCAGCACACGAAGGAGAACAAATCATGGCAAAAGTAGAATTTAAGAATATTAAGAAATCATTTGGTAATGTGGATGTTGTGAAGCACTTTGATTTTACGGTTAAGGATGGCGAATTTGTGGTGTTTCTTGGTCCATCTGGTTGTGGCAAATCGACCACACTACGTATGTTGGCGGGTTTAGAGTCGATCACATCGGGTGATATTTACGTTGGCGACAAGCTGATGAATAAAATAGATGCCAAAGACCGTGACCTAGCAATGGTGTTTCAAAGTTACGCGCTATACCCGCACATGAGCGTATATGAGAATATTGCGTTCGCGCTGAAGCTAAAAGGCATGTCAAAAGCAGATATTGATACTGAAGTGCGTAAAGCGGCAAAAATGTTGGAATTAGATCCACTACTTGATCGTAAGCCAAAAGAGCTCTCTGGTGGGCAGCGTCAGCGTGTGGCGATGGGGCGCGCTATGGTCCGCACACCGAAAGTTTTCTTGTTTGACGAGCCGCTTTCTAACCTTGATGCGAAATTACGTGGGGTGATGCGTGAGGAGATCAAACAATTGCACCGCGAGCTCAAAACCACCACTATTTATGTTACCCATGACCAAATTGAAGCAATGACATTAGCTGATCGTATCGTCATTCTTAAAGATGGCTATGTCGCGCAAGTTGGTACACCGACCGAAGTATTTCAACGCCCTGCGAATAAATTTGTTGCGCAGTTTATCGGCAACCCTTCAATGAACATGTTGGATGCGCAATTAGTTCAACAAGATGGCGAGTGGTTGATCAAACTTGGCGAAACGCTAATCCCGTTGCCAGAGCGTTTCAAAGCGCATGCATCAAAAAACCTTGCACTGCATTTTGGCGTTCGTCCAACTGATATTCATCTACGAGCCGAGCAAGTGAATCACGATCGCGTGTTGCCAATTCCGGTCAAAATTAAAGATAAAGAGCTACTGGGTGCGAGCATTTTGCTAAAAACACAAATTGCAGACCAACCTTTGATGGTTGAAACTCAGGCGGCGGAACTGGATGTGAGTGATGTTACGCTTTACCTCGATTTGGATGCAATTCACCTCTTTGATGCCTTGAGTGAAAACTCATTGGCTAGTTTTTAATAGAGGTAAAGGCGATGACAACAATCAGCAACGCTCCTTATTTTGATACTTGGCCAAAAATTGAATCGGCGATTAAAAGCAACCCTGCCATCGAGCAAGAAGTCGCAAGAATTGTCAGCTTAATGACCTTGGAAGAAAAAATAGGCCAAATGATTCAGCCAGAAATTCGCGATATCACTGCTCAAGAGATCATTCAATACAAAATAGGCACTGTATTGAATGGTGGTGGCTCATGGCCGAACAATAACAAACATGCACCTGCTAGTGAGTGGGTTGCTAAAGCCGATGAATATTGGTTTGCTGCGCAAAAAGCGTTTGCAGGACGCCCATTCAATATTCCCTTTATGTGGGGAACGGACGCGGTTCACGGTCATAATAACGTGTATGGTGCCACTGTATTTCCTCATAATATCGGCCTTGGCTGCGCGCGCGATACCGCTCTTATTCGTAAAATCGGTCGTATTACCGCGATAGAAATTGCAGCAACGGGCATCGATTGGACGTTCGCTCCAACGGTTGCAACGCCACGTGATTTACGTTGGGGCCGCGTATATGAAGGGTATTCAGAAGACCCTGAAGTTACCTATGCTTACGCCAGTGAAATGGTGGTCGGTTTACAAGGTGATGCAGCTGATCTGCAAGGTGAGCATCATGTGATATCGAATGTGAAACATTGGGTTGGTGACGGCGGCACAATCAACGGTGTTGATCGTGGGACTAATATCTACAGTGAAGATTTATTGTGTAATATTCACGCTATGGGCTACTTCAGTGGCTTAAATGCGGGCGCACAAGTGGTGATGTCTTCTTTTAATACTTGGGATAATGCGGCGAACTACGACCACTCACCGCAAACACAAAGTGATTACAATTTTAAGATCCACGGCAGTAAGTACTTACTGACAGATGTTCTTAAAGAAAAAATGGGTTTTGATGGATTGGTAGTGACCGACTGGCATGGCCATTCTGAAATCAGCAAATGCACTGACGGCAATGCGACTTACGCGATCAACGCGGGCAATGATATTTTGATGATTCCGATCCGCGAACACTGGCAGTTGGTTTATCATCAAGCGGTAAGCGATGCTAAAAGCGGTGTGATTAGCATGAGCCGCATTGATGATGCTGTTACTCGCATTTTGCGGGTGAAAATGCGTGCTGGATTATGGCATAAACCTCATCCCTCTGCGCGTGCTTTAGCTGGAAATCAATCACTCATTGGCAGTGCAGAACATCGCGCTATTGCGCGTCAAGCAGTACGTCAATCTATGGTGCTTTTGAAAAATAAGGGGTCCATTTTGCCACTAAAACGTGGTCGCAAAATATTATTGACGGGCAGTGGTGCTAATGACTTACAAAAACAGTCTGGTGGATGGAATTTAACTTGGCAGGGTGATGAAAACTGCTTAGCGGATTTTCCTGGTGCAACCACGGTGAAAATGGCGTTAGAGGCGGAATTGGGTCAGCAAAATGTATGCTACGATCCAGAACTGATCAGTGAATACCAAGCTGGAGATATCGCGCTGGTGGTGTTTGGTGAAGACCCCTATTCTGAAATGATGGGTGACATTAAAGCGTGGCAATCGTTAGAGTTTTCGACATTAAAACGCAGCTACCGCGCTGACAGTGAAAAAATTAAAGCGCTGCATCAACGTGGTGTGAAAGTCGTCTCGATATTCTTTAGTGGTCGCCCGCTGTTTGTTAATGAAGAAATTGCTTTGTCTGAAGCATTTGTCGCTGCGTTTCTCCCCGGTAGTGAAGGGCGGGGTATTACTGATGTATTGATCGCGAATGCTGACGGTGAAGCGAACTATGATTTTACCGGTACATTATCGTTCAGTTGGCCAAATAAAAAGCGCAGTGCGTGCGTAAACCGTATTCCTCGACATATACCCAATTACGTAGTGCCAGAGTGCGAACAGTCACCATTGGGAGAACACGCTCCGTTATTTGAATATGGTTATGGGCTTGACTACAGTGACAAAAATCAGACTCGCGATCTGGATAACCTTGATCTGGATATCGACCCAACCGAAGCTAAAACGCGAGCAACGCATGCCGAGCATCTCTATGGCATCATGGCAACCATTGGTGATTATCAGCTTAAGGTTTCTGATGCTGATCATTGGATGGGTACCGATGTTTCGCGCAATAATGTAATGAAACTCAGCACATTAAACACCAGACCATACAACTACCAACAGCAGCAAGATGCGGTTGAGATAGACATGATGGGCGGTGGTTCTATGGTCTACGTGCAAACTGGATTAGGGCATGCCGAAGATTTCAGCCATTATGATAATGAGCAAGGCGTGATCAGTTTTGAAATTAAGGTGCTGAACGCGGCGAGTGAGCCTATGTATCTGGCTGTGCAACGTTCGGCTGTTCCAGGGTGTATGGGGGACATTGACAATCTGCTAAAAGTGGATGTCAGTGAATATTTCACAGTCGAAAGTGAAACCTTTGTCCATGTCCGTATTCCATGTACGCATTTTTCACAACAAGGGCTAAGTTTTAGCCATCTCGACACGCCCTTCTCATTATTCACACATGGAGAGTGTAAGTTCGTGCTCGCCAACATCTGTTGGGATACGCTATAGATAGAACTATCAATTCCTTCTCGTTGACGAGAAGGAATTACCCTTTAGAGCTTATTATCATGACCAAATCTAAAAAAGCACCGACCGTTTATGATGTTGCTAAACTTGCCAGTGTGTCTGCCAGCTCCGTTTCTCGTTATTTAAATCGCACCACCTATGTATCAGACGAGAAAAGTCAGAATATTGAGCAGGCGATAAAGGCGCTGGGGTATAAACCCAATTACTCAATTCAGCGACATAAAAATAAACGTTCGATGACCATCGGTGTTTTAGTGCAGCATGCAGAAAGCCCCCATACCAGCCGTATTTTGAACGATATGGAAAAAGTGTTGATGGCGAAGGGTTACTCAATGTTGATAGCAACGGGACAGTGGCAAAAAAAATTAGAAGTTCATGCAATTGAATACCTCACTCGAAGCCATGTCGATGGCATGATCATTGTCACTGGCAGTTTGAAAAGTGAGCAAATACTAAAATATTCAGAATCCATTCCTATTATTGCAGTTGGGCACCATATTGTTGGTAATAACGTTCGCTGTATCAATGTCGATAATGTGCTCGGTGGCTATATAGCAACGTTGCACTTATTGCAGCAAGGGCACGTCAATATTGCGCATATTAAGGGGTTGTCGAATCAACCTGACTCGACCGCTCGCTTCGATGGGTATAAAAAAGCACTGCGAGAAGCGGGTATTAAACCGATGCCCAAGCTGGTTAAGCAAGGTGATTTTAGTTCAAAAACTGGCTATGAAAAAACCGCCGAATTACTGCAATCGAAAGTGCATTTTTCTGCCATTTTTGCCGCTAACGATCAAACGGCTTATGGAGCCATTAAAGCCTTAACTGATCACGGTTTGAGAGTGCCTGAAGATGTTTCGGTGATAGGATTTGACGATTTACCGGTATCGCAATACTTTACCCCAGCACTAACGACGTTACGTCAACCTATAGAGGAAATCGGTGCTGTGTGCGCGCATTCTATACTTAACTTACTCAGTGGGGAAAAGCATGATGCGCGGCTGCCGCCGATTGATTTAATTGTTCGAGACTCAACAAAGTCTATCTATCGATAATGAAAAATTTTTATCGGTAAAATACTCCGCACTGGGACTGGTTGCGGTGTAGGTTGCGTTCACTATCGTCGATGTTATTGTGGTTAACCGTATTTATGTCAAAAGAATAAGGAAATAAGATGGCCCAAGAATTGCGTCAACAGTGTCACACTTTCATTGCTGGCAACCGAGAGCCCAGCCCAGCAGAGCTGTTTGCAAATATGTCGACTTGGTGCTTGGAAAATGACATTGAGCATGATGTGTATGGTGAAGGCTTATTGATTCAGTAGTTCGAACAGCAACTTGCCCAATTATTGGGTTTTGAAGCGGGGCTGTTTGTTATCTCCGGTACCATGACTCAGCCAACGGTGTTGCAGTTAGTGTGCGACCAGAAAAATAATTCTCTGGTTGCTATGCATGAGTCTAGTCATATCTTTCGTCATGAAAGACAGGGTTACCAACTGCAAAATCGTTTTAATATTTTGACGATTGGCACCAATTTGGTTTTCAGTAATAAGACGCTGTATGCACAGGCTGCTAGCGGTGATGGTGACATTGGTATTTACGAGTGCCGCTTATATTGGGTACTCAGCATATCGTGATCTCCATTATTTGAATATGGATATTGATTGGAGTTGGTACCACTTTAGCCCCGTAGGTTTTGGTGCACAAATTGCTCGTACGCATGACACCAAACAATTGCTTTTACGTCGAGTAGATATCAGCCAAAAAGTCGCCGTGTTTGCTTATACGACGATCGATAACAAATTTGAAGTCGTGGTTATTCGCGAGCAAGGATGCCAGCCAAATGCATCACAACCCGCCCACTTAACCGAGAAAAATGGGCCGACTCACTCTATCGCATTTGTGTGCAGTGGCGATGGCAAAACGCAACTGTATAGGCAGGTATGGAAAAAACCGCCGACATTCACCTTAACGGTTGATAACTTTGAGCTGCATGCTGATATCGCCAGTTGGGATACGGCAATGCTAATAAAAGACCAATTTATGCAACTTAACCCTCACTATTTCGATAAACAAAACAATGGGGTTCGTCACGAATGGGCGAGAGATTAATCGCGTTGGAATTTCAAGCGGTTCTTCACATCTCTGCTCTTAATGATACGTTCGCTATGGTCAATATCGAGATTGGCTTTGGCTAATCGGTCATAAAGCAATACATTAACGCTTGCGGCTAAATTCATGCAACCGATCGTCGGCACATAAACCACATCACTGGCTTTGTTGACGATGGCTTGCGGAATAGAGCCATCTTCTGGGCCGAAGACATAAATCGCTTTGTCAGGATGAATGAATTCAGGTAAGGGCGTTGCTCCTTCGGCCAGCTCGACACACACGATTTTCATGTCACTGGGTAAATCTAGCGTGATGTCTTCCATTGCCGTGAGCGGTAATCTATTCTTGACATTTTTAGTATCGGTTTGAAACTTCACCGCGCGATCATAGCGTTCACCGCTATAACGTACCGCGCAAGCTTGGTAACACCCTGCTGCTCGCATTACTCCACCCACATTGGTCGGGCTTTTCGGGTTACATAAACCAATGATCACAGACATATCACTCACCACAAACTGATCCCTTAAATATTTTGGATGGGCAGTATACCGAGAAAATGAGAATTGATAAGGGAGAAACTCGTTTTGTTGATTAAAGATGATGAACACAGAAGGGTAGCCATATCGATATCAGGTGAGTTGCTCTACCTCTTCTCCGCTTCATTGCTCACTCCAATCGTATTTTAAAACTAATCAGTCCCTCTTTATCAAATAATGGCGGTGTAGCTGTATTTGTAACATATCAGTATTTTCGACTTTTTAGGTGATATACCCGTTCAACTTGAAGATGCAGGTTTCAAAATCTGAAAGTTATCCGTAATTCTGGATACGAGTGAACCTGCAACTTCTGGTAATGTTACATCGAAAAACTCTTTGATGGCTGAAGTAAATATTTGCTTGGAGGGGAAGTAAATAACCTGAGATCGGTTTAAGCCATCGCCATCAAACCAGACTTTTCAGTATTGGTGATGTTGAGTGATGGCTTTTCTGGCTTTAAGCAGTATGCGATTAAGCCTCCAAGTTCAACATGAAGCCATGTAAGCTGCGATGACGAGAATGCTCTATCTGAGATATGTTCTTCAACTGATCATTTATCGTTTCAATAATGAATCGCTTCGATAACATTGCACGATCCCAAGCGGCTAGCACTTTGGGTTTCATGTTCTTTCTGTGTGTTGTTATCAGCGTAATACCATCTTCTTTTGAGTCTTCAATCAGCGCTTTACTGATATAGCCTTTGTCTGCATAGAGCTTGTCGAGCAGCCCTTTTGGTAATTCACGGACAGGCTTTCTATCATCAGTATTTGCTGGCGTAAGTTTGGCTGCAACAATGTCACCAAGATGATTTGTAATGATGTGAAGTTTAAAACCGTAGAACCACCCCATGGTACCTTTGCCTCGTGCTGCTGTTCCTTTGAACACCTCATGTCTTGGAATGCGTAAGTTGTGGCAGACTTTGATGCTAGTAGAGTCAATAAATTCAATACCTGTCGGCTCTCCCTTTACATGAGTGAAGAAAGAGCTTAAAGGAACAAGCACCGACGGCATCATCTCCAGAAAGCGTGTATAGCTCAGTAGCGCAGGAAATTCGCTTTTGTGGTATCGGTGAATAATACCAAGATAGAAGTTCTTAAAATCACGTTGGTGCGACATATGAAAAGCAATAATGATGGTCATTATTTCACTTTCAGACATACGTTCTTTGCGCTTTCGTTTACGTTCACCGTGTTCAAGTTGAAGTTTTTGCCATTGAGGTAGAAAAGCCTTACAAAAGTCATCGACATGGCAAAATAAGTCTACTCGCTTGTGCATAGCTGGTTCCTTTGCGATTGTTCTCTCTTTGCCGAAAGATCTGATCGCAGAACCAGCTTTTAGTTCACTTCTATTTTTATCCCGAGTTCAGGTTAGTCAGATATCAAATGGTGCAGATGTGTAATACGTTGAGTGGAGACTACTTGCCGTACCAACTTAGCTTCAATGGAGCCTTAGCCCACATCATGCGCCTAATAGTGGGGCTTCCCTACGCGTCACCAGGTGCAATACCGAGGCAACTCCAAAACTTCTACGCAATGAGTGGGAGCTTAATACTTGAACCTAGGCGAGAAAGATCCTTCCCTAGAGTCGTGAAGAAAAAGCCAAGCCGATACCCTAGAAAATACAATGCCGCTTACCTTAAGTGAACGGCATTAGTTCATCATGGGCTGCCTATTTGATCTAAACCTCTATTTTAGGCTTGCTTCATGGAGAAAGTAGCCCAGATGCGTTAAATTATAATGAACCGCCAAACATTAAGCGTTCCATGAAAAAGTACCAAGAACTTGTTCAAGATATAATCAGTAAGATTTGCCAAAATATTATTGATGTAAAATTACCTTCAGAAAGAGAATTAGCTGAAAAATATGATATTTCCCGTTTCTCGGTGAGAAAGGCAATGTCTAAACTTGAAGCAATTGGTATGGTTAAATCCAAAGCTGGCTCGGGGTATTATGTAAATACGTCGAGTATAGATTCACCATTAATATACAACTCAGTAACTGAGAATAAATTTGGTGAAATTTCTTATAAGAAAATAAAATTGAATAAGAGATTACCAACCATACATGAAATGCAAGTATTCTCGGTTGAAGAAGATGAATATATTTGGAATGTGAAACGCTTAAGGTTAATTCAAGGAAAAGTCACCCAGATTGAAGAGGCGAGGCTACCCGTGAAATTATTCCCAGTGGTGAACGATAATATTATCGAAAGCTCTCTGCAGAAGCATGCACTTTCGTTAGGGTTGGAAATCGACAGCTACCTCACGACCTACCAAGCGATCAGTGTTTCAAAGGAAGATGCAGATTTATTGGGATGTAAGCGCTCTAGTTCAGCAATGAACATCACCAATCGTGGTTTTCTCACTTCTGGTGAGGTGTTTGTCGTCAGTGACATCATTGATATCAACTACCAGTGTACTTACCACTCTAAGTTTAACCCAGAGAGTTTAAATTACCGAGATCAAAACGACCGTGATTAACGGTCGTTTTTCTATTTAGGTGAAGTGAGCCATAGTGCTATGGCGTATGAATAGTGCCATCAGGCAATCGGCTTTGAGTCCACTCATGTGAGCGATAAGTGACAGGGAAATCTTGTGCGGCCTCTTGGTTCATTTCAACCCCGATTCCCGGCAGCTCTGACGCATACAAGTAACCATTGATAGGCTCGGCAGCATTAGGGAATACCGCTTGGGTATTAGCATTATATTCAACGTACTCTTGAATCGCAGCGTTATGTAGATGTACGTTTAAGTGAGTATTCACTGCTGCACCAATTGGTGTCATATCTGGCGGGCAGTGCCACGCAATACGCACTCCAAAGCTCTGGCATAGGTGACCCAGTTTCAATGCCGGAGTAATCCCACCAATCTGAGAGACGTGGCATCGAATGAAGTCGATACGGCGATTGATGATCAGCTGTTTCCACTCTTCAGGGTTGTTAAATAGCTCCCCTAACGCCAGCGACACACTGGTTTGACTGCGAAGATTATCCAGCCATTCGGTTTGGTTTGGCGGCAATATATCTTCAATAAAATATGGCGTGTATTGTTCTACTCGTTTGGCAAATTGAATCGCTTGATTTGGGAACAGGCGTTCGTGGACATCGTGAAGAATATGGAATTGATTACCATACTTTTCACGTAAGCATTTGAACATCTCAACCGTGTTATCCATATACTGGTCTTGATCGTAGTAAGACCCTTCGGTTGGGTTATTTACCGTGTGGATATTCTCTGGCACACCACCATAAAAACCTAACTGACAGCGAATATGTTTGTAGCCCTGCGCTAGGTATTTTTCGACCTGCTCATACAGACCTTTCATTGTATCGCTGGTTGCATGGGTATAGACCTGAATAGCATCACGAGCTTTACCACCAAATAATTGATGCAGCGGCATGTTAGCTAACTTCGCTTTAATATCCCACAGCGCCATATCAACACCTGAAATAGCATTATTGATCACTGGTCCATTACGCCAATAAGCGTTAACCATCATCATTTGCCATAAGTCTTCAATATTATTAGCATCTTTGCCAATTAATAATGGTTTGAAATATTCATCAACCATGGATTTTACCGCCAATGGTCGTTGCTGGAAAGTTGCACAACCAAAACCTTTCATCCCTGATTCCGTTTCTACAATAACGGTTATCAGGTTGTGTCGGTCAGGTTTGGTAATCACACACTCAATATTTGAAATGATATTTTTATTCACTTTAAAACTAGCTCGATCAAAAGGATTTATTCTATATAAGCGTTAAAAAATACAGATTTCAAGCGGTAAATTATACTGAAAATTAACTGGTTCGTTCCTGTTTCGAATTAGGAGAAAAAAACGAACCAGTTGCTAAAAAACGGCCAAAATTAATTTTTTAGTTGTTTTAATGTGAGTTTTGTCACTGTTTTGTCGATTGGATAAAAACGCTCAACCGCTAAGATTACTGCAGTAAATGAGCAGACAAGCATATAGGAATGTATGATGCAATTGACAGAAACTAAAATGGCTATCGGTGATAATGTGCCAGGGAAAGCAGACAGCTTTAGCATGAAATTACAAGAATTAGTCGCAGCCCTCGGTGGTAACGAAAACATCGCAAACATCACTCACTGTATGACTCGACTACGTTTTAAATTGGTCGATGAGTCAAAAGCGAGCAAAGAAAAACTCGAAGCTATTCAAGGCGTTAAAGGTGTGGTTCTCGTACAAGGTCAAACTCAGGTGATCATCGGCGTTGAAGTCGAGAAATGGTACCTAGCGCTATCCGGTGCAAGTGCAGCACCAGAAGACGCAGAGATTGAACAAGAGAAAGGTAAACTGTTCCAAAACGCAATGCGCATCGTCGCAGGCATCTTTGGTCCGGTCGTTCCTGCCATTGCCGGTGCAGGTATGTTGATGGGCCTATTATCAGGGCTTATTGCTACCAATGTGATTTCGGAATCTTCCGATACCGTGTTCTTTTATCGCTCTATATCTGTGGCTGTGTTCTTCTTTTTACCTATGCTGGTTTCGTTCTCAGCAGCCAAAATGTTCAAAGTGAATGAGTACATTGCATTGGCGGTTGCAGCGGCAATGATGTCTCCAAAGCTAGTAGAAAAGGCTGCCTTACTGTCTGATGCAGGCAGCAAAGCCGAGCTTAATGTGTTTGGTGTGGTGCCGATTGAGCTAATGAACTACGGCGGTGCGATTGTGCCAGCGATCCTTGCGGTCTGGGTGCTATCAAAGATCACTCCGATGGTGGATAAGTTTGTTCCAAGTTCTGCCAAACCTGTATTTACGCCAGTATTAGCCTTTACCGTAACATCAACCGTTGTGCTTTCGCTGGTTGCGCCTGCTGGCATGTGGGTGAGTAATGGTGCTGGCTGGCTGATTAGCTCTTTACTAGAAATCTCACCAACCCTAACCGGTTTTGTGTTCGGCTTAACTCGTCCAATTACGATTGTGTTTGGTATTCATCACAGCATGACGCCAATCAGCCTGAACAACTTTGCGCTTTATGGAAAAGACCTGCTAATGCCAATTATGTGTCTGGGTAACCTAGCAATCGCAGGTGCGACGATGGCGATTTGGTACAAGCAGCGTAACAGTGTGTCTAAAGAGCAATCATCAATGACAGTGGGTTCAGGTGTGACAGCGATTCTGGGTATTACTGAACCAGCGCTATTCGGTACGCTGACTAAGTACACCAAAGCGTTGTTCATGGCGAGTTTAGCGACCGGTATTATGGGTGCTATCTCCGTGACCATTGATACGCACTTAACAAGTTACATCCTATCGTCAGTATTCAGTCTTCCTGCATACTTAGCGAGCGGCACTCAGAACTTTGTTCAAGCGGTGTTGGGTGTGACTGGCGTGTTTACTCTGTCATTTATCTTGACCATGATGTTTGTTCGCTTAGACAACAAATAATTCCTCAATAAAACATCAGGCCTGCTCAGCGTAAGTTTGCAGGCCTGATTTGTGACTTAAAGAAACAGTGCGATGAAGACAATTGCCATCATTGGAGAATGCATGATTGAACTGAACGGAAAACCGTTTGGGGAGATGCAGCAGATGTTCGGTGGAGACACCTTAAACGCCGCGATTTATCTATGCCGAAGTCAGCGAGAATCAGCCTCTGAACTGTCTGTGAAGTATGTTACGGCCATGGGGAACGAATCTCTTAGCCAAGAAATGACGGCTCGCTGAAAGCAAGAGGGCGTTGATACCAGCTTAGTTCTGACCGATACCAAGCGCTCACCGGGACTGTACTTGATTCAGCTCGACGAGCAAGGTGAAAGAGCCTTTTTAGTCGAAAGATCTGATCGCAGAACCAGCTTTTAGTTCCTGCCTATTTTTATCCCGAGTTCAGGTTAAATATTATTCTGTACATGCTCATTCATCACTTTCCATAACCGCTCTATTGGATTTAAGTTTGGGCTGTATGGGGGTAAGTAATGAAGCTCGATATTGAGCACTTTTGCCGCATTTCTTACCATTTTTGACTGATGATAGGCGGCACCATCAAGTACTAGGTGTACTTTTTGCTCCAAAGGGTAATGTTCCTTTTTGAGCTTCCAGAAGAAACGAACGATATTCTCGCTGTTTATCGTGTCATACGTTTTTGTCACCGTTGCGCCAATATTTTGAAGTGGTAACGCACCGATGATATTAAGGCGAGTTCGACTGCCTGTTGTCTCAATCACTTTGTCTTGGCCTTTTCGTATCCAGCCATAACTGAGTTTTGTTGGCTGCATAGGATGAACGGTGTCCATGAACAACACTAGGTCTTCGCTGTTTCTTAGCGTCTCGTTATAATGTTCGATAAAGGCTTGCTGCATCTCTGGATTAAACTTGTGTGGCACACCTTTCGGCTTTTTATATGAGAAGCCGTGATGATGTAGCCACTTGTTCATTCCAGCAATGGTATAACGGATACCAAACTCAGCTTACACATAAGCGACAATTTGGTGGGTATGAAATTACGTTTTCTCAGTCAGATGTTCGATAAGTTGTATGGTTTGCGCATTGTTTGTCGTTATTATCAGTTGGACTATGAAGCCACAGACTTAGATACATCGACTGCTTTATTCGCAACGCATGAAACGTTAAACTAACGGGTAAATAATTGACTTGGATTGATCATGGCAACTTTATCTCTACAAGAGCAAATGCTAAAAGCGGGTTTGGTAAACGCCAAAAAACTCAGTAAGGCAAAAAAGAGCTCTAAAAAATCTCGCGTGCAAGCACGTGAAGTGAAAGCAGCGGTTGAAGCGAAAAAAATTGAACAGCAACAGCGCGACAAAGTGCTCAACAAACAGCAGAAAGAACAGCTATTGAGCAAAGAAATTCAAGCACAAGTAAAGCAGCTGATTGAAATGAACAAATTGGATCTTAAAGATGGTGAGATCAAATACAACTTTGTTGATGGTAAGTTGGTTAAGTCACTGTATGTGAACTCACTGGTTCGTGATCAACTAAGTAAAGGTATTCTGGCTATTGCGCGCTATGAAGAGAGCTACGCAGTTATTCCCGGTGTGGTAGCAGACAAAATTTTCATGCGAGACGAAGAGAGCATCATCGAAAATAAAACCGCTGATGAATTCCTTCCTGAAGAAGACGACCCATATGCTGATTTCGTCGTTCCTGATGATTTGATGTGGTAAACCATTGGTGCACGTGTATACCACTTCAAATGGTTTGGGTGTATCCCCTTCCTACTTGAAGCTGCAGCGGTGTTGGTCACATTTGCTCACCCCAATCACATAGTTTGTCTATGCTTATGGGGATGAACTCACTGGCTGCCTACCTGCAACTTCAAGTTTTTTGGGTATACATTCCATATTCAGCGTGGCTTTGATACCTCATCCAGCAAATATAAAATAGATTGATACGGAATGCCGCTATGGTGGGAAAGCCCAATTTCGCAGGTTCGACTGTTGCTAAATCCACGTTGGCAATGAGGGGGAACTTGTTCTTTCAATGGGTGAACGGCAGCGGCGTTAAGCTCTGGTGTGGTAAAGCCTTTATCGCCCGCCCAGCCGCAGCACTGAATATGTTCTGGCATAAGAACCTCACTGACGCACGCCTTGGTTAGTGTCAGCATCGCGGCCTCTAAGCCCATACGCCGCGAGCTGCAAGTAACATGCAGCATAACTGTCTCTTCTCTTGGCGTAATGGCGAGGTGTTGCAACAGATATTTACTAGCGAATCCAGTTGGTTCTAATACCTCAAGTGGCTTAGTAAAGTGTTCAATACTGCGTTTTGCACACGGGCTCGTGTCCATCAATATTGGGTATTGTCCTTGCTGACTGGCTTGCCACAATACTGCTTCTAATTGCTCTGCTTTTGATTGTGCGAGTTCGTTCATCCCTTTACTGTCATAGGGCATGCCACAACATTGGCTACTGAGCTCGCTTGGTAGAATGACTTCATAACCCGCTTTGTTGAGCAGCGATAACGTGACTTCGGTTAGTGGTCGTTGATCGCCAGCACTGGTTTGTTGGCCCATATTTCGGCTAGCGCATGAAGGCATGTAGACCACTTTCTTCTCGCGGCGTGGCAGGTTTTTGACCGCAATATCAAGCTGTTGTGTGTTCGCTTGTGGTAGCTCTGGATACCAAATCGGAGTTTTTCCTTTGGTCAATGTGCGTAAGCCATTGGTCGCGCCACCAACAATGTTTTTCCCCAGCATTTTTGTCGCCACTTGGTTGGCCTTCAAACCCGCTTTTGTGAGCGCTGTGGTGGTGGCAAAATGTTCCGCTGTCCATTTGGCGATTGGGACAAATTTTTGATATTTTGCACTGCGCAGCTTTTTCACCAAGTCACCCGTGTTGATACCCACCGGGCAGCGATCTGCACATAAACCGGTTGCGGCGCATGTATCAAGCCCTTGGTATTCAAAGGTTTTCTCAAGCTCAGATGCTTCCACTGTTTCACCTTGTGCGTGGCGGCGCTGTAGTTCTCGATATAAGACAATGCGTTGACGAGGTGAAAGGGTCAGCGTGCGCGAAGGGCACACTGGTTCACAAAATCCACACTCTATACAGCGATCAATGAGCTCGTCCGCTGCTGGCATCGGTTTGAGGTTAGATAAATGAGAATGCGGGTCGTCGTTAATGATCACGCCAGGGTTGAGTAACCCTTGTGGGTCAAACAGTGTTTTAATTTGTTGCATCAGAGCATAACCATCTTTGCCCCATTCTAATTCCACATACGGTGCCATATTACGACCAGTACCGTGTTCTGCTTTGAGCGAGCCCTGATATTTTACCGCGACTAATTCGGCAACATCATCCATAAATGCGCCATAACGGTCGATTTCACTTTGGCTATCGAAACCTTGCGTGAAAACAAAATGCAAATTGCCTTCTAATGCATGGCCAAAAATGATCGCCTCTTTGTAGTGGTATTGATCAAACAAGGCTTGTAAATCACGCACACCATTGGCGAGGTTTTCAACGGGAAAGGCAACATCTTCAATGATCACTGTCGTGCCTACTTCGCGAACAGCGCCAACGGCTGGGAACATGCCTTTGCGAATTCCCCACAGGGTGGCAACGGTTTTTGCTTCGGAGGTAAAAGGCACCGATTCGATGATTTTATAGTCACTCAGCGCCGCCATTACTGCGTCACATTGCTTGTGAAGTGTGGTTTCATCGCTGGCGTGAGATTCAATTAACAGTGAGGCAGCTTCCACATCTAATGTTGCAATGAATGCAGGCATGCCAGCTTTGTCGGCCACTGAGCGCATGGCACGGCCATCCATCATTTCCACTGCTGCCACAGGTGTTTTAGAAAGGGTGGTGACCGCTTCACTGGCCTGTTCAATGTCGGAAAACACCAACAAAGCCGAAGCTTTATGTGTGTGTTCAACCACTGTGTGGTAGGTGATTTCGGCAATAAAGCCGAGGGTTCCTTCAGAACCAATCATCAAATGTTCAATCACTTCAATGGGGTCTGAGTAATCAACTAAAGCATTGAGTGCATAACCAGTGGTGTTCTTTAGGCGGTATTTGTGCTGAATACGTTGTGATAATTCAGGGTTTTGTGCCGTTTGGGCATGAAGTTGTGCAATGCCTTCAATTAATTCGGGTTTGGCTGTTTTAAATGCGGCTATGCTCTCAGGGCTTGCTGTATCGAGCACTACACCATCCGCGAATACGATTTTCATGCTATCGACGGTGCGGTAAGAATTTTGCGCGGTGCCGCAGCACATGCCACTGGCGTTATTGGCAGCAATACCGCCGATTTTACAGGTGTTGATGGAGGCGGGATCAGGGCCTATTTTACGCTGAAAAGGGGCGAGATATTTGTTGGCATCAGCGCCAATGACTCCAGGTTGTAGCGTGATTTTTTTTCCATCGTCATGGATACGATGACCGCGCCAATCGTCAGTGAGAGTAATTAATACTGAATCCGATACTGCTTGGCCAGATAAACTAGTACCCGCAGCGCGAAAGGTGCAATGGATGGCCAATTCTCGGCAGTTTTTAATGGCAAAAATGACCTCATCGAGATTTTTTAAACGCAACACAATCTTCGGTATCAGACGATAGAAACTGGCGTCAGTGCCATAAGCAAGGCGCTTAGCCTGCTGAGTGATGATACGCTCTGGCTCGATCATAGTCGCGAGCCTCTTTTCGAGTTGCTGATAGTTGGAATACGATTGCGCCATAACTGCTTCCTTTTTAGTGGTATTCGATGAATGAGCCTAGGTTATATTAAAGCTTAACGAGGGAGTCGCGTGATAAATCAGCGATGGTTTTTGCCCCAGTTAAGGTCATCGCAACGCGCATCTCTTTCTCATACAAATCAAGTAAGTTCTCTACCCCTTGCTGGCCTTGCGCCGCTAATGCGTAAACGAACGAGCGACCAAGTAGGATGCAATCTGCGCCGAGGGCGAGCATACGCACCACATCAAGCCCAGAACGAATACCAGAATCAACGAGAATTTTAAGGTCTCCCTTCACTGCGTCAGCGATAGAAGGCAGGGCTTTGGCGGTGGAAAGTACGCCATCTAACTGACGTCCGCCATGGTTTGATACGATGATACCGTCTGCGCCAAAACGCACAGCATCTTTGGCATCTTCTGTATCTAAAATACCTTTGATGATCATTGGACCCTCCCAGAAATCACGGATCCACTCTAAATCTTTCCATGAAATTGACGGGTCAAAATTGTCACCTAGCCAACCAATATAGTCTTCCAATTTAGTTGGCGTGCCGCGATAAGTCGAGATGTTACCTAAATCGTGCGGTTTCCCCATCAGACCAACATCCCACGCCCAACTTGGGTGCTTCATCGCTTGAAACATACGGCGCATTGCCGCATTTGGGCCACTCATACCTGAATGCATATCACGGTAACGCGCACCGGGAACTGGCATATCAACGGTAAATACCAAGTTTTTAACCCCAGCAGCTTTGGCGCGTTCTAGAACGTTCTTCATAAAACCGCGATCTTTGAGTACATATAACTGAAACCAAATAGGGTGTGCAAGAGCATCAGAGACTTCTTCTATCGGACAAACAGAAACCGTAGAAAGGGTAAATGGGATACCTTTATTTTCCGCTGCACGCGCTGCTTGCACTTCACCACGACGAGCATACATGCCGGTTAAGCCAACAGGAGCAAGGGCGATCGGCATCGCTAGTGGTTCACCAAATAGCTCGGTGTCTAAACTGAGCTCCGACATATCATTGAGTACACGCTGACGAAGTGCGATATCTTCTAAATCGGCTGTGTTGCGTGTTAGTGTGTGCTCACCGTAAGAACCACCATCAATATAGTGAAATAGAAAAGGAGGCAGCTTTGCTTGGGCAGCAGCGCGATAATCAGTAGAGGCTGAAATGATCATAAATCGAATCCTAATTTAAGCAGGGCAGACATTGAGGTCTGCTCTGCATTATTTTTTATAAGTGATGACGTTGATACTTACTTGGTCATTAACACATCGGTCATGTTAAAGCCGTAAATCACCACTAAACCGATCACGCCTGTCATCACAAGATAGTAGAAAGTTGGGATAATGGTTTTGCGCAGTGTTGCACCTTCACGCCCAAGCAAACCGACGGTGGCAGAAGCGGCGACTACGTTGTGGATCGCAATCATGTTACCTGCCGCAGCACCAACCGCTTGTAACGCAACAACCACAACACTAGATATAGAGAGCGTTTGTGCTACTTCAAATTGGAATTGGCTGAACATCATATTGGAAACCGTATTTGAACCTGCGATAAATGCACCAAGTGCACCAACAGTCGCACTCAATGCTGGGAAGGCTTCGCCCACCAAACCCGCCGCAAAATTAGCCGTGGTGACAGGCATACTTGCGAGGTCGGAACCATTGACGCCAGAGTTAATAAAAATACGCACCATAGGGATAGTGAACACCAATACAAAGCCTGCGCCAATTAAGGTTTTGCTTGATTCACCGAAAGCTTTGACTAAAGGCATCGCGTTGCGAGATTGCAAAATAACCGCCAGCAATGCGACAAAGACTAATATCCCACCAGGTAAATACAGTGGTTGAATTGCAGTGCTGATGCCTGTTTCACCCAAAATGTTCGCAAAGGAAAGGCTAATGCCAGTGAGGAACAATTTAAATTCAGTACTGACTCGGCTGGCAACCAACACGACAGCCAGTAATACATACGGTGCCCACGCCAGTGCTAAGCTCATCGGTTTGTTTTTTATCTCTTCTACATCGATTTTAAGAGAGCCTAACCATTCTGCTGGCCATGATTTTTCTTCAGGAAAATCCCACTGTGACTTAGGCACGAGGAAGCCTTTTTTGGCTGCGGTGACGACCAAAGACAGGCCGACTAACCCACCAATGAGCGATGGGAATTCTGGACCAAGAAATACACCTGTGAGTGCGTAAGGAACGGTAAAAGCCAAACCAGAGAAAATGGCAAATGGCAGAATATCTAACCCCTCAGTCCAGCTTTTGTTTTTGCCGAAAAAGCGCGTCAACATCATCGCCATTAACACTGGCATCAGTGTGCCGACGCCTGCGTGTATTAACGCCACACTGGAGGTGATCTGTTGCAAATAGGCATCCCAGTTCGAACCGTTAGCGAGTAATGTTTCGCTGATATTGTGCGTATCTAACCCTTTGTTTACTCCGACGATAATCGGTGTTCCAACCGCACCAAAAGAAACGGGAGTGGATTGGATCATCATACCCATCAAAACTGCTGCCAGGGCAGGAAAGCCAATCGCAACTAAAAGTGGCGCAGCAATTGCTGCTGGTGTACCAAAACCGGATGCGCCCTCAATGAAAGAGCCGAAACACCAGGCAATAATAATAGCTTGCACACGGCGATCCGCCGAGACATCGGTAAAACCGTTACGAATGGTGGTGATGGCTCCGGTGTGTTTCAAAGTGTTGAGTAAGAAGATCGCGCCAAACACAATCCAGAGCACGGAAACGGTGATACCGAACCCTTGAAAAATCGATGCCAGAACTCGGTTGGCTGACATATCCCAACTTGTTAGGGCAATAACAACGGTTAAGCCAAAGGCCACCGGCATGGCTTTTTTAGCTGGCCAGTTAAGGCCAACTAATAGAATTGCCGCCACCACAATGGGGGAAAAGGCAATTAAGGCTAGTACTGTTTCATTCATGGATACTTCCTCGTAAAGTTTGCTCTTAGTGTTATGTGTTAATAGAAGAGCAGGTGTCCTGTAGGGTTTGGTGCTACTTATCCATCAATGACGGGTAGCTGAATTATTATATTTGTGATTTTTTTGTTAATTTAGCGTGAATTTACTCCTTTCTTTTTTTTTGATATAGGGAAATAATGAAAATAATTAATTCCAAAATTGGCATAATAGAATGCGAGCAGATGACTTAATCTTATTTTCACAAGTGATGGAACTAGGGAGTTTTAGCAAGGTCGCAGAACAAAATAGTCTTACAAATTCAGTGGTTAGTAAAAGAATTGCTCGTTTGGAAGAAGAGTTAGGCGTACAGTTATTATATCGAACGACGCGTAAATTAACTCTGACCGAAGCGGGCAAAGCACTATTACATGGTGCTAAAAATGTGAAGCTCGCCACTCAAGAAGCGATGGATGCGGTGGCCGGATTTGGTGAAAACGTCAGTGGCCATATAAAAATGTCAGTACCTACGATATCAGGTGATCTGATTTTGGCTGATGCGGTGGCGGAATTTTGTAATTCTCACCCTGGGTTGACGGTCGATATGTCGCTCGACAACCGTTTTGTCGATTTGGTCGAAGGTGGTTTTGACTTAGTGATCCGCACAGGTTACTTGGAAGATTCAAGCCTGATAGCGCGCCATATTTTAGACTCACAATGGGTCGTTTGTGCCTCTCCGTCTTACATCGCTAAAAATGGTAAACCATTAAGACCGGAAGACTTAACGAGCCACAATTGCTTGCAATACGCTTATCAAACCACGGGCGCAAGCGAATGGGAGTTTAAAGGTCATAAAGGGAATTATATCGTCAGAGTAGCCGGGAGCTTTTCAACCGATAACGCGACCGCACTAAGAAAAGCCGCCTTAGGTGGTCACGGTATCGCTTATGTCCCGCGTTGTTTGGTCTATCACGATTTTCGCAACGGTCAGTTGGTTGATATTTTCCCTGAACAGGTTGGCAAAAAACTAGGCATTTACGCGGTCTATCCGTTTACGCGCCAGCCCCCGAATAAAGTCAGGTTATTGATTGAACATATCCGTGAGCGTTATCTGACCATTTCTCATTATTTTTGAGTGTGTGGTACGAAAATCTGGAAACGAAATGTCAAAAATAATTAGCAAATCTATACCCAAACAACTTGAAGGTTGCAGGTAGGCGGCAAGTGAGTTCATCCCCATCAGCATAGATAAACTATGTTATTGGGGTGAGCGAATGTAGCCAACACCGCTGAAACTTCAAGTTGAACGGGTATATAGATGAGGAATTTAGGATGTGTGGCTATGATCCTAACGATTGCGTATTGCTGCGTAATTGATTCGATGGCATACAGAACTGGGACAATTTTTTGTGACGTTTTGAATAGAATTATCGTCACCAACAAATTGACGCCATTACTTGATAGGGGAGGGAAGTAATGGCGTCTTTTAATCAGTAGTAAGGCAACATTTATTTCTGGTGCAAGAAAGTCGCCGCTTTATCAGGAAAATCGGTAAACAAACCATCGACTTTTACTTTGTTGTAGAACACATCAAGCATATCTTCAAAGCTGTCTGCATACGGAGCGATGCGATCTTTTTCTGCGCGGAATGTGTAGGGGTGAACCGCTAGGCCTTGTGCTTTTGCTTCTTTCATCAAAGGTTTAATGATGATGTTGCCCTTGGTCGATGCGTCATCAACTAACATTGGTTTCCATGGGCCAATACCATCGGCGTAGGTCGCGACTTGCTTCATTCCATTGGCTTCGAACATCCAGTCATAGTTGTATGGTTGGGCTTGGTTGCCGTCATAAACCATGGTTTCATTCCAGTCGGTATACGCCATGAGCTGAACCAGTTTTAAATCCATTTTCATGGCAGGTAGCAGTTCGTCATTAATGCGCTTGAGTTCTATTGGATCAAAGCATTGTAGGTAGACTTTGTCTTCTTTATTCGTATAACCGTATTCTTTTAAGGTCGTTAATACGGCTTTACTGATGTCTTTGCCTTGGTGTTTGTGGAACCAAGGGGCTTTAATTTCAGGGTAAATGCCAATGTCATACCCCAGTGTTTTATTGAGCCCTTGGATTAGCTCGATTTCTTCAGCGAAAGTTGGGACAGTAAAGTTAGATTTCCACAGCGGAAAGCGGTCGGGGAACCCCGCTACTTTATTGCCTTTGTCATCGATATTAAAGCCTTCGGTCACGCGCAAGCTTTTGATTTCGGATAAGGTAAAATCAATCGCATAGTAGCGGCCATCGCTACGAGCGCGATCAGGAAAGCGTTCGGCAACATCTGTGACGCGATCAAGGTAATGGTCATGTAACACAACCAGCTGATTGTCTTTCGTCATCACCACATCTTGCTCGATATAATCAGGCTTCATGCCATAAGCGAGCGCTTTGGCTTCTAATGTGTGTTCTGGTAAGTATCCAGAAGCGCCCCGGTGAGCAATCACTAATGGGTCAGCGTGACCCCACGTTGAACAGGCTAAAGCAAGTAGTGAAAGTGCGAGTGGTTTCAATTTCATGTTTATATCCTTAAAAACTCCCCCTGTCAGATCAGGGGGATGGTTGTACTTTCTATGAAGAGAAGTGTGATGTCAGATAATCAAACACATCTCGGTGTCAGAATGATTACAACGTCGATGCTTTGGCTGCCTCTAGTCTGTCTTTTTCTTTATGATGAGCACGTTCGCCAATAAATGCATACAATAGACAAAGAATCGAAATACCACATGAAGCGACAAGGATCATAAAACCACCATCCCAACCGAAGTGGTCAACGGTGTAACCGAGAATCGCATTAGCGGCCACAGCGCCACCGAGATAACCAAACAAACCGGTTAAGCCTGCCGCTGTACCCGCTGCTTTTTTCGGTGCGAGTTCAAGAGCATAGAGACCAATCAACATTACTGGGCCATAAATCAAGAAACCGATCGCAACCAAGGCAGTCATATCGACCACTGGGTTACCTGCAGGGTTGAACCAATAAACCAATACTGCAACGGTAACCAGTACCATAAACAAGATGCCCGCAGGTGCACGACGGCCTTTGAATACTTTATCCGATATCCAACCACACAATAATGTACCTGGAATACCGGCCCATTCGTAGAAGAAGTAAGCCCAAGACGATTTGTCTACAGTAAAGTCTTTGGCTTCTTTTAAATACACCGGAGCCCAGTCAAGCACCCCGTAGCGAATCAAATAGACGAATGCGTTTGCAATCGCAATAGACCATAACAATTTGTTAGAGAAGACATATTTAAAGAAGATTTCTTTCGCAGTCATCTCGTTTTCGTGAGATTTGTCGTAGTCGTCTGGATAATCGTCTTTGTATTCTTCAATTGGTGGTAGACCACAAGATTGAGGGGTGTCGCGAAGCGTCATCCAAATGAAAATAGCAACTAAAGTGGCGAAAAAGGCTGGAACATAAAAAGCGGCACGCCAGTCATCGTTGAATGCCCATAAGCCGAATAAGAAAAGAGGACCAATTAAGCCACCGCCAACGTTATGAGCTACGTTCCAAACTGAAACAATTTCCCCACGTTCTTTGCGTGACCACCAGTGTACCATTGTGCGTCCACATGCCGGCCACCCCATACCTTGGAACCAGCCATTTAAAAACAGCAAAATAAACATTGCGGTAATACTGCTTGTTGCCCATGGCATAAAGCCAAAACAGAACATGACCGCTGCCGACATTAATAAGCCTGCACTTAAGAAATAGCGAGGATTAGAACGGTCAGACACGCTACCCATTAAGAATTTAGATAGACCATAAGCGATAGATACGGCGGCAAGTGCTACCCCTAAGTCGCCACGGCTAAAGCCTTGTTCAATGAGGTAGGGCATGGCTAAGCTAAAGTTCTTACGAACAAGGTAGTAGCCAGCATAACCAACAAAAATGCTGAGAAATAGCTGCCAGCGTAAACGGCTGTACGTACTACCAACCCGCTCGGAGGCGAGTCGATCTATATGCGCTTGGGGTTTGAAGATACCAAACATAGTGACCTCATTATTGTTTTGCGATGGTTTAAAGTTCGAACGCTAAAATTTAACTTCGTTCGAAAGAGGGTGGTATTGTCATGCGCAAACGAATGCATTTCTGTGATAAATGCTACATGTGAATTAATTTATGCCTAAAAACAAATGATTAGTTTCTATTTTTAAGGGATTGATGCCAGATTTATGAATGAGAACGATTGCATTTTATTTCGGGTGTTGTTTGTTATTGTTTGTTTAATGCTCGATTTTTATCGGTGCAGAGTGTTCCGATAAATGGGGAGCCGGAAGCGGAAGGAGTTAGACAAACATAATGTTCTAAAATAGACATGTGGTGACGAAAATGCACCATACTATTGATATTGAGTTGTGGTCTATGAAATAGCGCATTGCCGAACTTTACCTGCTCTGGCGCTTTGTAAAGATAGTAGTTTGCCTCATCTGAGGTTGTTGTGCCGTTGCCTTGTGTAACTGTTAATTTAAACGTTAGAACGACAGGCTCATCGACAACTCCGTTAAAAGTAAATGTTGTATCGGCCTTATTTTCATTTCTAATGTCTACGTCTGACATATTTGCGTTGCCAGATACGTTGGTTAATTCCCAATTATAACTTTGAATTTCAGCTCCACTTTGCATTTTTGTTTCATCGAACGAGAGTGCAAAATTATGGTCTGGAAAATGGCGTTGTTGATCAAATCAGTTTGAAGAACAATAACACCATATATGACTAGCCGTTAGCTTCTGACGGGCATACCTAGTCCTATGACTTTGTTTATAGCTTTAACATTCGCCATGATTTCGCCCACTTGAGCGTTGTAACATCTCAAGCTCAGTCTACCGCTTGTTAGTCCTTTATATCGGGACATTGCAGTCTCAGATATTGAGCGATAGTGATAACCAGATTGGGCTTTCCACTCCG
>NZ_CAWPQZ010000007.1:0-124031 GCF_963889785.1 Vibrio sp. S12_S33
CAAGATTGAAGCGCCTTGTTCGTAAAACGATCGGTTTTTCAAAATCAGAAGAGATGCATGACAAAGTTATAGGGACGTTTATCGAGCGGGAGTTCTACTGGTAATTCAACTGATTTGAGTCACGACCAGATTTTGAAACCTGCATCTTCAAGTTGAACGGGTATATAAATTATTTATCAAGCATTAATCCTGATAAAAGATGATTTAATAATGAAAAAAAGAAACTAATACCGATGACATCATATAATGCTCTAAAATAAGGTAAACAATGGTAATAAATGTATATTAAACAAATCATTACACCACTAATTAGCGTTGATTGATTTCCAAACCTTAAATACACCCAATAATGAGTTATTACCCATTGGCTTAAATAACATAATTAACAAATAGTACTGTGGCTACTTAAGTAGGGAAAACTCCAGCTAGCCATTAATTAATAGATTAGTAGATGAAAAAAAAGGCTGAACCTTAGTCCAACCCTTTTTATATATTGGTAATGACTTTTTATATTAGCAATAACCGTAATTCATTAAGCGCTGGTAGCGACGTTCTAACAGCGCTTCTTCATTTAGTGGTTGTAAATCAGCTAACTGTTTTAGCAGTGTGGCTTTCATATTCGCCGCCATTTGAATTGGATCGCGATGCGCACCACCTAATGGTTCTTCAATGATCTCATCAATCAGTTCTAGCTCTTTTAAGCGCGGAGCAACTAAGCCCATCGCTTCCGCAGCTTGTGGTGCTTTATCTGAGTCACGCCATAAAATAGAAGCACAGCCTTCCGGCGAAATTACCGAATAGGTTGAATATTGCAACATGTTCACGTAGTCACCCACGCCAATAGCCAGTGCACCACCAGACCCACCTTCACCAACTACATTACAAATAACCGGTACTGTTAAACCAGACATTACTTTTAAGTTTTTAGCGATGGCTTCTGATTGACCGCGCTCTTCTGCGCCCACACCAGGGTATGCACCAGCGGTATCAATGAAGGTGATGATCGGCATTTTAAAGCGTTCAGCCATTTGCATTAAACGCAGCGCTTTACGGTAACCTTCCGGTTTTGGCATGCCGAAGTTGCGTCTTACTTTTTCTTTGGTTTCACGCCCTTTTTGGTGACCAATGACCATAACCGGTTGACCTTCTAAACGGGCAATACCACCAACAATAGCTTTATCGTCAGCAAAAGCGCGATCACCCGCCAGTTCATCAAATTCCGTGAAGACATGATTGATATAATCTAAGGTGTATGGGCGTTGTGGATGACGAGCAAGTTGCGCCACTTGCCAGGCACCTAAATCACCGAAAATTTTCTTTTTCAGTTCTAAGCTTTTCTTTTCTAACAGTTCTATCTCTTTATCTAGATCAACGGACTTATCACCACCATGGCGAGATACGTCACGTAGTGCCTGAATTTTTGCTTCAAGTTCAGCGATTGGTTTTTCAAATTCTAGAAAATTTAGGCTCATCTACCGATCCTTTTTGACTCAGCGTTCAACTCAATGACGCTGAATTTAGTTAAATTCGAGTTCTACCTGGTCGTTCCCAAGTAGCTGTTTCAATTCGTCTAACAATGTATCACTTGGCGTAACACGCCATTGCGTACCGAGCGTTAGCCGCGCTCTCGCCTCTAAGCACTGATAGTATACATTGACAGGTATGGTCCCTGCTCGGTGAGGCTCTAAGATCTGACTAAAGCGCTCAAAAAACTGGTCATCTATTTGCGATTGTTCAATCGATACCGACAGACCACGGGCATATTTTTCACGCGCGCTGCCCAAGTCCATGACTTCGCGCGCCGACATTTTAAGGCCACCATTGAAGTCATCAAAGCTGACCTGTCCAGAAATCACTAAAATTTTATCTTTTTCTAGCAGTTCTGCATACCGTTCTAATGCATCGGAGAATAACATTACCTCCATTCGCCCTGAACGATCGTCTAACGTCATGATACCAATCCGCGTGCCGCGCTTGGTCGTCATCACTTTTGCGGCAATCACTAAACCCGCTAAGGTAACCGATTGATCGCGTCGAGTGGGCGTTGCATCTTTTAATCGACAACTGGTGTACTTAGCCAGTTCCTTAATATGGGCATTTATTGGGTGACCGGTCAAATAAAGGCCTAATGTATCACGCTCTCCCTCTAACCACACTTTCTCTGGCCATTTAGCGACTTGGGTATATTTATGTTCCACTTCTTCTGGTGCATCGGTTAGCACACCAAACATATCCACCTGACCAAACGCTTCAGCTTGGTGATATTGGCTAGCCGCTTTTACCGCGTCATTTAATGATGCCATCATTGCCGCACGGTGTGGGCCTAAGCGGTCTAATGCACCAGCATAAATCAATTTTTCAATGACCCGTTTATTGACTTTTTTTAGGTCAATACGGGCGCAAAAATCAAACAGGTCTTTAAAATAGCCACCCGCATTACGTGCTTCTAAAATCGCTTCAATCGGCCCTTCGCCCACCCCTTTGATCGCACCAATACCGTAAACGATGGCACCGGTTTCATCGACATTAAAGCGGTACAAACCAGCATTTATGTCCGGAGGTAATACTTTTAGGTTCATACGGAAACATTCATCGACCAAGCCAACGACTTTCTCGGTGTTATCCATATCTGCCGTCATTACTGCGGCCATAAACTCGGCTGGATAATGGGTTTTCAACCACAGCGTTTGATAAGAGACTAAGGCATAAGCAGCAGAGTGCGATTTGTTAAAGCCATAACCGGCGAATTTTTCCACCAAGTCGAAGATTTTCATCGACAACTCACCATCAACACCGTTTTTTATCGACCCCTGCTCGAAAATCGCACGCTGTTTGGCCATTTCTTCGGGCTTTTTCTTACCCATCGCACGGCGCAGCATATCTGCACCGCCTAACGTATAACCAGCAAGTACCTGAGCGATTTGCATCACTTGTTCTTGATACAAGATAATGCCGTAAGTCGGGTCTAAAATTTCTTTAAGTGACTCGTGTTGCCACTTTTCGTCTGGGTATGAGATCGCTTCTCGGCCATGTTTACGGTCGATAAAGTTATCTACCATCCCTGATTGCAATGGCCCCGGACGAAATAGCGCCACTAATGCGATGATATCTTCAAAACAGTCTGGTTGCAGGCGTTTGATGAGGTCTTTCATGCCACGTGATTCCAACTGGAATACCGCGGTGGTTTCTGAATTTTGTAACACTCGAAAAGAGGCGGCATCAACCAAAGGAATCGATTCGATGCGAACAGGCTCTTTGCCTTCTCGTTGCAAACGCGGGTTTATCAACCCCAATGCCCAATCAATGATGGTTAAGGTACGCAAGCCCAAGAAGTCGAACTTCACCAGACCCGCGGTTTCAACATCGTTTTTGTCAAACTGCGTAACGGGGAAATGCCCTTCAGCATCAGCGTAAATTGGGGCAAAGTCGGTAATAGTGGTTGGAGAGATAACCACACCACCAGCATGCTTACCCGCATTACGCGTACAACCTTCTAAAATGCGACACTTATCGATGAGTTCTTTGACTTCTTCATCGTTTTCATACAGCTCAGGTAGCGCAGGTTCAGCTTTGAACGCTTTTTCGAGCGTCATGCCCGGATCGGCAGGGATCAGTTTTGAAATGCGATCAACAAAGCCAAAGGGATGCCCTAGGACTCGGCCAACATCGCGAATAACGGCTTTAGCGGCCATAGTACCAAAGGTGATGATCTGTGATACGGCATCACGCCCATACATTTCAGCAACGTGATCAATTACTTGGTCACGTTTATCCATACAGAAATCGACGTCGAAATCGGGCATTGAAACACGTTCGGGGTTCAAGAAACGTTCGAAGAGTAGATCGTATTCCAATGGGTCTAAGTCTGTAATTTTTAGCGCATAAGCTACCAATGAACCAGCGCCTGAACCACGCCCTGGACCAACAGGAATATCGTTATCTTTCGACCACTGGATGAATTCCATCACGATCAAGAAGTAACCGGGAAAGCCCATATTGTTGATCACTTCAAGTTCTATCAGCAGCCGTTCATCGTATTCAGGACGACGTTGAGCACGAACTTCTGGATCGGGAAATAGAAATTCAAGGCGCTCTTCGAGGCCCTGTTTTGATTTCATCACCAAGTATTCGGTTTCTTCCATCCCTTCTGTTGGGAAGGCGGGCAGAAAATATTCCCCTAACCTAACCGTGACATTACAGCGTTTGGCTATTTCAACGCTGTTTTCCAAAGCTTCTGGAATATCAGCAAACAATTCGCACATTTCAGCTTCACTGCGTAAGTACTGCTGAGGGCTATAATTTTTGGGGCGACGAGGATCGACCATGGTGTAACCATCATGGATAGCAACACGAATTTCATGGGCTTCAGAGAATTCTTCAGTTAGGAATACCACTTCGTTGGTCGCAACCACTGGCAACTGCTTGTTTTCGGCTAATTCAAGCGCAAAATGCAAATAGGTTTCTTCGTCAGCTCGGTTGGTTCGGATAAGCTCAAGGTAAAAACGATCCGCAAAGTGGGTTTGATAAAATTCAACACATTTATCGACTAATGCATGGTTACCCTTTAATAGCGCTTTGCCAATTTCACCGTTTTTTGCCCCCGATAGGATGATCAACCCTTCGGCATATTTGATCAACCACGATTTATCAATCACGGGTTGGTGCTGGACATGCCCCCGTAAATAAGCCTCGGAGATGAGAAGGGTGAGATTTTTGTAGCCGACATTGTTTGTCGCAAGCACTGTTAGCTTGGTCAATTCATCAGCAAACTCTTCCGATTGCATAATGAAATCGGCACCGATGATTGGCTTAACACCACAGTTATGCGCCGTGCCGTAGAACTTAACCAAACCACATAAGTTAGTGAAATCGGTCAACGCCATTGCAGGCATGCCCATCTCGGCCACTTTTTTTACAAGCGGTGGCACTTTGGACAAGCCATCGATCATAGAGTAATCACTGTGGACACGAAGGTGGACAAACTTGGGTTCTGACATTCAACTTATCCTAGATGCTAGGTTTGGTTCGATATTTGACGGCTATTCTACGCGAATCTGATTGCGGCTTACACCTCAATCAATGCCGAGTACTCGTTTCACTGGCTTAAAGCTTTTGCGATGTTCGGCAATAACACCGTATTGCTCTATTGCGGCAAAATGCGCTTTGGTTGGGTAACCTTTATGCTGGGCGAAACCAAACTGCGGATGCTGCTCATCTAACGCTTCCATCTCCTGATCTCGCACCACTTTAGCAATAATGGACGCCGCGCTGATTTCGGCTACGCGCATATCGCCTTTTACGACTGCAACACCATCCATCGGTAGCTTAGGTACTCTGTTGCCGTCAATTAAGGCTAAATCAGGCTGTACATGTAAACCTGCAATGGCGCGCTGCATCGCAACCATTGTCGCTTGCAGGATATTGAGTTCATCAATTTCAGCCGGTGAGCAGCGGCCAATTGACCACGCTAGTGCCTTTTGCTGAATTTCAGGGAACAGAGCTAAACGCTTTTTCTCAGAAAGTTTTTTCGAATCATTTAACCCTGCAATAGGGTTGCTTGGGTCAAGAATAACCGCGGCGGTGACGACATCACCGACCAATGGGCCTCGCCCTACTTCATCAACCCCGGCAATCAGATGATACCCTTGAGGATATTCGAAGGGTGGGAATTCTTTTTCTGCCATAGTTATGCTTTTCCTATCAAAGTCAAAACAGCTTTTGCAGCCTGTTTATCGGCATCTTTACGGATCCATTGATGCATTTCAGTAAAGCGTTCAATCAGGGTACTGTTGTCACCACTGAGCATTTTATCGACCTCAGGGTATAAAAATTCTGCTTCGCATTGATCAAGAATAAACTCTTTTACCAGCTCTTCTCCGGCAAGAATGTTTGGCAGTGAAACATATTCGGTAATCGCTAATTTTTGTACTAACCACCCTGTTAGGCGGTTAACTTTATAACCAACAACCATCGGTCTTTTCAGTAACATACATTCTAATGCTACAGTTCCAGAGGCAAGTAATACCGCATCTGCTGCGGTAATTACATTGCGTGCAGTATCTTCAACAATCATAAAATCGAGCTCTGGTGCGGTGGCTTGCCAAATTTCTTCAAATTGCTGTCTACGTTTTGAGTTAACCGCAGCAACCACAAAACCAATATCTGGGTACTTCTGTTTTATTTGACGGCAGGTTTCAATAAAAGGCTTAGCAATTAACCCAACTTCACCACCACGGCTACCTGGTAATACCGCTAACCACTGCTTAGCAGCTTCTAACCGTAATAACTCACGCGCTGCCATTTTGTCAGGCTGAAGAGGAATTGCATCGGCCAGTGTATGACCGACAAATTCACACGCTACTTGATATTTGTCGTAAAACGCTTTTTCAAACGGCAAAAATGCTAAGACTAAATCCGTTGCGGCATCAATTTTAAAAATGCGCTTAGGTCGCCAAGCCCATACTGAGGGGCTGACATAATGAACGGTTTTAATGCCCGCTTTTTTGAGATCAAGCTCTAAGCGTAAATTAAAATCAGGGGCATCAATACCAACAAAGACATCTGGTGGGTTGTCTTTAAAATACTTGACCAGTTGGGCTTTGACCTTGAGCAAGCGCGGTAAACGACCAAGCACTTCAACCAAGCCCATTACCGCTAGCTCTTCCATCTCAAACAGAGATTTACAGCCTTGCGCCATCATTTTAGGACCGCCAATCCCAACAAATTCCGCATTAGAGTATTGCTGCTTTATTGCTTTAATAAAGCCTTCACCTAACGTATCACCGGATAATTCTCCGACAACAATACCAATTCGTAATGGTTTTTCCATTGGATGCATATTCTTTCCTAACAAGATGAGCTCAGCGTAACGGTTGTGCATCTAAAAGACAAAAGATCGCTAAAAAGTAGCGATCTTCAGATAGTTATCGAGATTCGACAAGTAATTAAGGCACGTAGAATTAACGAATAATGCCACGCTCTGTCTGCTGTAACATATCGCAAAGACGCTTGATTGACGGCCACTCTTGCGCCATCTCAAGTAACACTGGTAGCACTTCAGTTTGCGTTTTTCCTGAACGATAAATCTCTTTGTATGCTTTTTGCAGCGCTCGAATTTCTGCTTTTTCAAAGCCATTACGCTTCAAACCAACCAAATTAAGGCCAAATGGTGAAGCATGGTTACCCTGAGCTAATACATACGCCGGTATATCTTGCACTACTGCAGAGCAGCCACCAACGTAAGCGTATGCACCAACGGTACAAAAAGGATGAATCGCCGATAAAGCCATCACTCCGGCATAATCATCAACTGTCACGTGACCACCAAGGATGGAATTATTGCCAATGTGAGTATGGTTACCAACAACAACGTCATGAGCGATATGGGCGTTGACACACAATAGGTTATCATTACCGACAACAGTTTGCGTTTTATCTTGCATCGTACCGCGATGAATTTGCACCGCTTCGCGGATAACATTGCGGTCACCGATAATTACGCGGGTATCTTCACCACCGTATTTTTTATCTTGGTTCTCTTCACCGATCACCGCATGTGGAAAAATGCGATTGTCTTCACCAATAACGGTATTACCTTTGATGACGACATGTGACATCACCTCGGTGCCTTGCCCAATACTCACGCCTGATGTGATGTAAGTAAAAGGCCCAATCGTTACATTCGCACCGATGATAGCACCGTCTTCAACCACCGCACTTGGGTGGATTTGTGCAGTTTCGTGAATCATATTAAAACTCTCTACGAGCACATTTTAGCTCAGCAGAACAGACTACTTCGCCATCAACTTTCGCCACACCATTGAATAGTGCAATACCGCGACGTTCTTTTAAAAATTCAACTTCAATAATCAGTTGATCGCCAGGACCAACAGGTTTGCGGAATTTTGCCTTATCAATACTGGCAAAATAATACAACTCATTTTCTTTTGGTGCACCGAAGGTTTTAAACGCTAATAAGCCAGTTGCTTGAGCCATCGCCTCAAGAATCAAAACACCAGGAAAAACAGGCAACTTAGGGAAATGACCAGTAAATTGAGGTTCATTCACTGAAACATTTTTTAGACCCACCAAGTATTTACCTTCATCAAAGTCAATAACTCGGTCAATCAACAAAAATGGGTAGCGATGAGGAAGTAGCTCCTGAATTTCAGTGATGTTCATCGTTTTCTTTTCAGTAGTCAAAGTCATATTCCTATACAGTAAAACTTCAAAAAATTATTCAGCATTATAGACGAAAAAGGCTCGCAATTGGCGAGCCTTTTTCGAAATAGTGGAATTATGATTCCGCTTTTTGCTCTAGCTGCTTTTCTAGCGCTTTAAGGCGCTTATTCATATCATCAATACGATGAACGCGAGTCGCTGTTTTTCGCCACTCTTTATTGGGTTGCAACGGTATTCCTGAGGAGTACATGCCTTTCTCTGTGATACTGCGCATGACCATACCCATGCCTGTAATCGTTACGCCATCAGCCACTTCAATATGACCATTGATCACCGTACCACCACCGATAATGCAGTATTTACCAATTTTGGTACTCCCCGCAATGATGGTACCACCAGCTAAAGCAGTACCATATCCGATGTGCACATTGTGTGCGATCTGTAATTGATTATCGATAATCACATTATCTTCAATAACTGTATCATCCAACGCACCGCGGTCAATGGTGGTACAAGCACCAATTTCAACACGGTTGCCAATGCGAACAGAACCGATTTGCGGAATTTTAATCCATTCACCTTTCTCATTAGCATAGCCAAAACCGTCAGAACCAATAACAGTACCGGACTGAACTAAACACGTACTACCAATTTGAACTTGATGGTAAATACTGACGTTAGCCCACAACTTGGTGTCGCTACCAATTTTAGCATTTTTGCCAATGAAGCATCCTGCGCCAATTGAAACGTTATCACCAAGCTCAGCGCCTGACTCAATCACGGCATTAGCCCCAACCGAAACGTTGTGACCCAACTTTACATCATCGGCAATGATTGCTGAGGCTGCTATTTCATACGCTGGTTTAGGTGTGATATCCAAGGCTTGTGCGACTTTAGCAAAAGCAACGTATGGGTCATTCACAACCAAAACGTTAGTTTTACACAGCTCACGCTCAGAAGCCTTCACCATAATCACGCTAGCTTTGCATTCACCAAGGTGCTTACTGTATTTTGGATTAGACAGAAAAGTCACATGACCTTGCTGCGCTTTGTCCATTGGTGCGACTGCAACAACAGTCGCAGAGTCATCCCCAAACGCTTCTCCGCCGGTGATGGTTGCCAATTCGGCTAAAGTCAGTTTTACCATAATAGTATTATTTTAGTTGCTTAATTACTTTCTCAGACAAGTTGTAGTCCGCTTTACCATATTGCATGGCTTGTACATCAACAACGATATCGTAACCTTCTTTCTCAGCTACTTTCTGTACGGCTTCTTGGATCACCATAAACAGTTTTTGTTTCTCTTCCGCTTCGCGACGAGCTGATGCTTTTTCTAGTGCTTGAGCTTTGATTTTGTACTTACTGTCAAGTTGACCGATCTCGATGCGTAGCTTCTCAACTTCATCTTGACCTAGTAGTTCACCATCACGCTTCAACTTTTCGATTTTAGTCTTAGCTTCAGCTTGAATCGTTTGTAGCTCTGCCGCCTTATCTTTAAACTCTTCCTGCAACTTTTGCAAAACGACTTCACGTTGAGGTAGAGCTTGGAAAACTTGCGCAGTATTTATATAGCCAACTTTTTGCGCTGCCTCAGCTGCTTGTGCAAAGAAAGAAGAACTTAGTACTACAAGGCTTACACTAGCCGCTTTAATGATTTTATTCAAAATATTTTCCTTTGTTAGAAGGTTCTACCAATAGTGAAAGTGAAGAATTCTTCGTCGTCACCTTCATAAGATTTAATCGGTTTAGCAAGAGAGAAAACCAGAGGCCCCATCGGTGACATCCACTGTAATGCTACACCATAAGATGAACGGTAGTTCATCGGGTCAGAATAATCATAATAATACTCGTCACCATAACTTAATTTAGTGTTTTGGTAATCAAATTCGGTATCCCAAACGCTGGCCATATCGTAAAAAATACTGGTGCGAATTTGGCTACGATAGTCGTCTGAAGTAAATGGTGTCGGCACGATCAACTCGATACTTGCCAGCGCAATGGCATTACCACCAACGGAATCATCCGTTGCCGTATAACAACGGTTGTTACCGCCATTATTACCATTACAACCCGTGGAGTCATTATAAACAGCCTTTGGACCTGCCGAGTTTGAACCAAAACCTCTAAGGGTAGTGAAACCGCCCGCGTAGTAGTTTTCATAAAATGGGAAGAGGTTATCTTGGCCATCGGTTTGACCATAGCCATTACCATAACCTAAACGACCTCTTAGTAAGAGACTAAATTCATGCTTTTTCGTCAATGGGTAATACTGACGAATATCATACTGTACTTTGAAATACTTGACGTCTGAACCTGGTACAGTCATTTTATAGAACGCGCGCTGATGATTACCCGCCGTTGGGAAAATACCGCGGTTTAAGTTATTACGAGTCCAAGAAATATTGAGGTCAAAGTCATCGGTAATTAGGTTACCGTCCTCATTACGATTGCTCGCTTGAGACTGCAAGAATTGGCTCACTTGAACATATTCATCAATATTACCGATGTTGTTATGTGTATACCCAATACTAAATTCAAAACGATTGAGCTCATCAAATGGGAAGCCCCAAGTTAGGTTTGCTCCATAACTTTCGTTGGTATAGTCAACAATACCGGCCTCTGATGCTTCAAATTGGTTGTAGAAAATTTTACCGCCTAAACTGACACCATCAAGGTTCCAGTATGGGTCTCGATAATCTAAGCTAATGTTCCTTTGGTAGTCATTCATCATGGCATTAATACCAACACGATTACCAGAACCAATAAAGTTATCCTGTTGCAGACCAACCTGGAAACTAATACCAGATTCAGTACCGTAACCAACACCAAAGTTTACACTGCCTGAGTTTGCCTCTTTAACGTTGTAAACTAAATCAACTTGGTCTTCACTACCAGGAACACGCACCGTTTGGACATCAACTGTTTCAAAGAAACCTAAACGATTCAAGCGCCCTTTACCAGTATCAATCGCTTTTGAATTGAGCCAGCTTCCTTCTATTTGACGCATTTCTCGGCGCAACACTTCGTCCTTGGTTGAGTTGTTACCCACAAAACGAATATCACGCACATAAATACGATGTCCAGCTTCAACGTTGACAACCAAAGATACTTCTTGAGTTTCATCATCGAATTCAGGAATGCTTCGCACTTGTGGGTAAGCGTAACCCGCTTCTCCAAGTACGCGCTTTATATCTTCTTCTAATCTCGTCAGCAATGACCCGTTATACGTTTCACCTGCAGCAAACGGAACCATCGCTTCAAACTCAGCTTCTTTACCTATTAATTCCCCACGGAACTTGACGTCTTTGACTTGATAAGGTTTGCCTTCGTTGATCCCTAACGTGATGTAAACACCTTTCTTATCTGGCGAAATAGCCACTTGTGTGGAATCAACCTGAAACTTTAGATACCCACGATCAAGGTAAAAAGATCGCAATGCTTCGATATCTGCGGCCAATACTTGCTTTTGATATTTGTCATCAGCAAGGAAATTCCACCATGCAATATCAACATTTAAGTTAAAGCGAGAAAGCAGTTCTTTATCAGTGAAAACTTCATTACCAATAAAGTTGATTTGCTGAATTTTCGCTGAAACCCCTTCAGTGAAAACAAATTTGAGGTCAGCACGATTACGCGGCAGAGGCGTTATAACCGCCTTAACGGTTGCGTTGTATTTGCCGACGCTGTAGTAAAAATCTTCCAGTCCTTTTTCGATATTGCTCAAGGTAGTGCGATCTAACGCCTCACCAATTCGAATATTGGAAGCATCTAAGTTTTGTTGTAATTGCTCTTCCTTGATAGCTTTGTTACCAGAGAATGAAACACTGGCAATAGTTGGGCGTTCTTTAACTTGGACGATAAGAACGTTGTTATCTCGTAGTACTTGGACGTCTTCAAAATTACCTGAGGCATAAAGCGCTTTGATAATATCCGCAACATCTTGTGCATCAACCGTATCACCAATTCGAACTGGCATTTTGAGTAATGCAGCACCGAGCGCAACACGCTGAAGACCTTCAATTTGTATATCTTGGACTACAAAGTTCTCAGCACTATTCGCGGAGAGACTTGTTGCTAATAATGTCGCGAAAAGGATCTGTTTCATTGCCATATTTATTCTTGTTATTCCTTGCTACTACCTTTGCCTAGTGCTTATCAATCACAGGCGAGTAAAATCATTAAATATTGCTACAGCCATCAAAGAAAAGATGATCGCCCCACCAATACGGTATCCCATCTCTTGAACCTTTTCAGGGACTGGACGGCGAATAATCGCTTCAATTACAAAAAACAGTAAATGCCCACCATCTAGCATTGGTAAAGGTACAAGGTTAATAATCCCTAAGTTGACGCTGATCAACGCCAGAAAACCTAAGAAGTAAACTAAACCGTAATCCGCTGTTGCTCCTGCACCTTTCGCTATCGAAATAGGTCCACTAAGATTGTTCAGACCCACGTCACCCACCACCAATTTTTTCAACATGTTGATGGTCAAACCAATCACTTGTTCTGTTTTTTCAACCGCTCTACCGATTGATTCAAATACACCATATTGAAGCTCAAATCGATAACTTTCCGGCCATTCTGCGACTTTAGGAGCGATTCCAGCAAAACCAATCGTTTTACCTTGCGGTAACTCGCGAGTATCCGGTATTAGCTTAACTTCAACAGGTTGACCATCTCGCTCAACCGTCAGATCAATAGCCCGACTAGGATTGCTTTGAATTAACTCTACCACCTGTTGCCATTGTTCTATTTTCGCACCATTGACTTGAATAAGCGTATCACCAACTTGTAACCCTGCTTTTTCACCGGCCCCACCTTGAGACACGTTGGTCAAGGTATGTGAAATCTCAGGCACGAAAGGTTTAAAACCTAATGCTCCCATAGCAGACTCTGTTTCTGGGTTAAAGTTCCAAGAATGCAGATCTAAAGTTTTGATTTCTTCAAGGCCAATTCTATCGCTAGAACTGACGGTCAGGGTTAATTGCTCATCACCAATGTGGCCAATAAGGCCCATATTCACAGATTCCCAATCTAACGTTTCAACGCCAGAAACCGCTTGAATCTGCATACCTGATTCAAGGCCTGCTTGTGCGGCGATTGATTGAGGGGTGATATCGCCAATGACAGGTTTAACGGCTGGTACGCCAATTAAAAACACCAACCAGTAAGCAAAAATGGCGAAGAAGAAATTAAAGGCAGGTCCAGCGCCAACGACTGCGGCCCTTTTCCATAACGGTTTTTGATCAAAAGCAAAAGGTTTTAATTCCGGAGCTACGTCATCAACTCGGCTATCAAGCATTTTGACATAACCACCTAAAGGGATCACTGACAGGCTGTATTCAGTACCGTCACGAGCGACACGGCTCCAGATCGATTTACCAAAACCAATAGAGAACTTTTCGACTTTGATCCCACAGCGGCGCGCAACCCAAAAATGACCGAATTCATGAACGGCGACAAGTATGCCTAATGCAATGATAAAGGATATAAAATTCCATAAAATGCCACTCATGATAAACGCTCTTTTATTGTTTGGTAGGCAAGATCGCGAGCCATTCTATCTAGCTCTAACAAGCTTTCCAAGTCATAGGAATATAACTGGGTATGTGTTGCACACACTTTTGACAATACGCGTTCATTAACCCGTGCTATATCGGTAAATCGAATTTGCTTATTCAAAAAAGCGTCAACCGCAATTTCATTAGCGGCATTGAGTGATGTGGTCGCATGCTGACCTTGATAACAAGCATCGATGGCTAAACCTAAGCATGGGTAACGGTCATAATCGACGTCCATAAAACTCAGCTCGGATAGCTGAGTGAAATCAAGTGCTGGTACACCAGCATTAATTCGCTGAGGATAAGCAAGCGTTAAGGCTATTGGGGTGGCCATATCTGGCTCACCCATTTGTGCTAATACTGAGCCATCACGGTATTGCACCATAGAATGAATAACCGACTGCGGGTGGATCAGTACTTTTAACTGCTGCTGTGATGCATTAAAGAGCCATTTGGCTTCAATGTACTCCAACCCTTTGTTCATCATAGTTGCCGAATCGACAGAAATTTTTGGCCCCATTGACCAATTAGGGTGTGCGATAGCTTGCTCTGGGGTGACATCGGCTAATGCATTCAAATCACTGTATCGGAAAGGACCACCAGAGCCTGTCAGCAATATGTGTTGAATACCATGTGCTTGCAAATCACAACGACCAAGTTTGGTCTGTATTTCAGAGGGTAAACATTGGAAAATCGCATTGTGTTCACTGTCCACTGGCAATAATTCAGCGCCATATTGTTCAACGGCATCGATAAACAGTTGGCCAGACATCACCAACGCTTCTTTATTCGCTAACAGAACCCGCTTACCAGCTTTTATCGCCGCCATAGTAGGCAATAAGCCTGCCGCACCAACAATCGCGGCCATGACAGTATCAATTTCATCTAGGGCTGCGACATCACACATCGCCTCATCACCAAATAGCACTTGAGTGTTGAGATTGAGTGATTTTAACTGAAGCGATAACTGGTCTGCTGCAGTTTGAGTCGCCATAACCGCGTAAGTAGGATGCCACTGCTGACATAACTCACGCATTTTATTGACGTTACTTCCTGCCGCTAACGCAACGACAGAGAATTGCTCAGGGTTTTGAGCAACAACTTTTAGCGTACTCGCACCAATTGAACCTGTTGCACCGAGAATCGTTAACTTACGCATAGCAAAAACCGTGAAGTAAGCATAAGGCAAGCATATTTGCCCCATGCATTAGAAAATAAAATACAGAAGAGCAAAAATAGGGAACGCAGCAGTAAGGCTATCAATGCGATCCAAGACACCACCGTGCCCAGGAATAATATTGCTGCTGTCTTTAATTCCAGAAACACGTTTAAACATGCTTTCAACTAGATCGCCTAATACTGAAATAACCACGGTGAATAGTGTTATCACCACCATCGATACTGGGCTTGAAAATTCAATATTAAACAAATCTGCCGTGAACCACGCGACGATAAGAGCGGTAATAACCCCACCGATCAAACCTTCAATGGTTTTATTTGGGCTGACGGCTGGCGCCATTTTGCGCTTACCAAAACTTTTCCCGGCAAAGTAAGCGCCACTGTCAGCGGCCCAAACGATCAGGCAAACGAACAGCACTAATTTTGCACCGTGGTAAGGATCACTCGAAAAGGATTCTGCGCGTAGAAATAACACACTCCAGAAAAAAGGGAGTAAGGTAAGCACACCAAATAGATGTCTCAACGTCTTGGAGTTTTCCCACCACGAACGAGACTTCGGATAAGTAATAGCTAAGAAGCTCGAAAACAGCCACCAAACCGCGCCGATACCAAGAATCAGATAATGGATGCTCGCCATATCGTTTAGGCTGGTTACATCAGGAGAAACGAGTACGTAACTGGCAGCGCCAACGACTACGGTAGGAATAGCCGCTAAGTATCTCGATTTAGCATCGACAAACTGAGTCCATTCCCATACACCAATTATCGCGACGACAGCCAAAGCGGCCATAAACAGGGGAAGCGACAGTTTAAAAATCCCTAGTATCACCAGTGGGGCTAAAATGAGCGCTGTGATAATTCGTTGCTTCAAACTAATGGATCCTTTATTGCTGTTCCATCAATGCCTTGATTTGCTCACCAGTACAGCCAAAACGGCGCTCACGATTAACAAACCAAGTCACTGCTTCAATTAAACTTTCTTCGCCAAATTCTGGCCAGTAAATAGGAGTAAAATACATCTCGGCGTAGGCTAACTGCCAGAGCATAAAGTTACTGATACGACATTCACCACTGGTACGAATGAGCAGATCAACCTCCGGCAAATCAGACATGGTTAACGACTGAGTGATTAAGCTCTCGTCAATCTCTTCCGCAGTCAATTCTCCATTGGCCACTCTGGTGGCAATATTGCGCATAGCTTCAGTAATATCCCATTTACCGCCATAGTTTGCAGCGATATTAACCACCATGCCACTGTTTGACGCCGTTAGTGTTTCCGCTTGAGCTATTTTAGCCTGCAAACGTGAACTAAAGCGTGTCTTGTCGCCAATCACTCTTAAACGCAAATTATTTTTATGCAGTTTTTTTACTTCCGTTGATAATACAGAAATAAATAACTCCATTAACACTCCCACTTCCTCTTGCGGACGTCGCCAGTTTTCACTGCTAAATGCAAACAACGTTACCGCTTTGATACCTAACTTAGCCGAAGTTGAAATGGTTTTTCTGACCGCTGCAACACCATTTTTATGACCAAAAACACGCGGCTTACCTTGAGCTTTCGCCCAACGGCCGTTTCCGTCCATAATGATAGCAATATGTTGAGGTAATACATCGGAGCTGAGTGATGGATTTTGCATAAGAGATTAATTGATTACCAAACTGAAAGGGCAAAATAGCATAAAAAACGCTGCACTGTGAGTACAGCGTTTTTTGAAGGGGTAAAGTTATTAAACTTCCATTAACTCTTTTTCTTTAGCGGCAAGAACATCATCAATCTTCTTAATGGCTGCATCCGTTAGTTTCTGGATGTCATCTTGCGCTTTGCGATCTTCATCCTCTGAAATTTCTTTGTCTTTCAACAGACCTTTCAGATCACCATTAGCATCACGACGAATGTTACGAACAGCAACACGACCGCCTTCAGCTTCACCGCGTACAATCTTAACTAGGTCTTTACGACGTTCTTCAGTCAATGGTGGAAGTGGAACGCGAATAACGGTACCTGCTGACATAGGGTTTAGACCTAGGTCAGACATCAGAATTGCTTTTTCAACTTTCTGTGTCAGCTCTTTATCAAATACAGTAATAGCAAGCGTACGTGCATCTTCTGCTACCACGTTACCTACCTGATTCAACGGTGTTGCTGAACCATAATAATCGACAGAAATACCTGAGAGTAAACTTGGGTGAGCGCGACCAGTACGTACCTTAGAAAGGTTGTTTTTCAGGGCTTCTACGCTCTTATCCATACGCTCTTGAGCGTCTTTCTTGATTTCGTTAATCACAATATCACCTTAATTCTTATCTGTTTGGAGTGATTATTCAGCAGTGCTAATTAGCGTGCCTTCCGCTTCACCCATTACCACACGACGTAATGCGCCTGGTTTGTTCATATTAAATACGCGGATTGGCATTTTATGGTCACGCGCAAGTGTGAACGCTGCCAAGTCCATAACTTTTAACTCTTTTTCAAGCACAGTTGTATAAGACAGCTTATCATACAGTTCTGCGTCAGGGTTTGCCACTGGGTCTGCACTAAATACGCCATCTACTTTTGTCGCTTTTAGAACTACGTCTGCTTCAATCTCAATACCGCGCAAACATGCAGCAGAATCAGTGGTGAAGAATGGGTTTCCAGTACCTGCTGAGAAAATAACCACTCGACCTTGACGCAATTGGCTAATCGCATCGGCCCAGTTGTAATCATCACAAACGCCTTTAAGAGGAATAGCCGACATAACACGAGCGTTCACGTAAGCACGGTGCAGAGCATCACGCATTGCTAAGCCGTTCATAACTGTCGCAAGCATACCCATATGGTCGCCAACAACACGGTTCATGCCAGCTTCAGCTAGACCTGCACCACGGAATAAGTTACCACCACCGATAACAACGCCAACTTGAACACCCAGTTCAACCAGTTCTTTTACTTCCTGAGCCATACGGTCAAGTACCGTAGGATCAATACCAAAACCTTCTTCGCCTTGTAGCGCTTCACCGCTAAGTTTTAACAGGATACGTTGATATGCTGGTTTAGGGTTCGTAGTCATGAAGCTTACCTTCCAATAGAGAGTTGTCGATTAACGGTCATGGTTTGAAACTAAAGATCGAATTCCAAATCATCACAATTAATCTCAAGCTGCTATTCGTAAAAAGACCGCAGCCTTGGCTACGGTCTTTTTTTAGGCAAAATCGCTAGGATTAACCTTTTTGAACCATTGCAACTTCTTCAGCGAAGCTTAGTTCTTGAGCTTTCTCGATACCTTCACCAACTTCTAAACGAACGAAGTTAGTTACTGTTGCGCCTTTAGCTTTCAGCATTGCGCCAACAGTTTGAGAAGGATCCATGATGAACGCTTGACCTGTAAGAGACACTTCACCAGTGAACTTAGTCATGCGGCCTTCAACCATTTTCTCAGCGATTGCAGCTGGCTTACCAGATTGCATTGCGATTTCGATTTGAATTTCACGTTCTTTAGCAACAACGTCAGCTGGTACATCTTCAGGATTAACGTACTCAGGCTTAGCAGCAGCAACGTGCATTGCTACGTGCTTGATAGTTTCTTCGTCAGCATCGCCAGCAACAACAACACCGATACGGTCGCCGTGACGGTATGAACCCACTTTAGCGCCTTCAATGAATTGAACGCGACGGATAGTGATGTTCTCACCAATTTTAGCAACTAGAGCGATACGTGCTTCTTCAAACTTAGCTTGAAGTGCTTCGATATCCAGACGCTCAGTAAGAGCAACGTCTAGAACTTCATTAGCAAAAGCTAGGAAGCTAGAATCTTTAGCTACGAAGTCAGTTTGGCAGTTTACTTCTAGAAGCGCAGCAACGCCGTCAGCGCCTTTGATAAGGATTGTGCCTTCAGCTGCGATGTTACCAGCTTTTTTAGCTGCTTTAGCCGCACCGCTTTTACGCATGTTTTCAATCGCTAGTTCGATGTCAGCGTTTGCTTCAACAAGTGCTTTTTTACATTCCATCATACCTGCGCCAGTACGCTCGCGCAGTTCTTTTACTAGAGCAGCAGTTACAGTTGCCATTCTCTATTCCTCAGTTGATTCTGGTGGTAAAAATCAGGGGCCGATTGTTTGGCCCCTGATGCTAACTATAACTTAGTCAATGCATCAATCGTGTGACACATAGACGACTAAGCGTGACTCAGAGCCGCTATTATTCAGCTTCTACGAAACCGTCTTTTGCAGCAGCAATTGCAGCTGCATCTTTGTTACGACCTTCGTTAACCGTTTCTGCAACAGCGTTTAGGTAAAGCTGAATTGCACGGATTGCATCATCGTTACCTGGGATAACGTAGTCAACGCCGTCTGGGTTAGAGTTAGTATCAACAACAGCGTAAACTGGGATACCTAGGTTGTTTGCTTCTTTAACTGCAATGTGCTCGTGATCAGCATCGATTACAAACAGTGCGTCAGGTAGACCGCCCATGTCTTTGATACCACCAAGAGATTTCTCTAGCTTCTCCATTTCGCGAGTACGCATTAGAGCTTCTTTCTTAGTTAGTTTATCAAAAGTACCGTCTGTAGATTGAGCTTCAAGCTCTTTTAGGCGCTTGATTGACTGACGAACAGTTTTCCAGTTAGTTAGCATGCCGCCCAACCAGCGGTTGTTAACGTAGAATTGGTTGCTTGCGATAGCAGCTTCTTTAACAGCTTCAGATGCAGCGCGCTTAGTACCAACGAAAAGAACTTTACCTTTTTTCTCGCCAACTTTGTGTAGCTCAGCTAGAGCTTCGTTGAACATAGGTACAGTTTTTTCTAGGTTGATGATATGAACACGGCTACGAGCACCGAAAATGAATGGCTTCATTTTTGGGTTCCAGTAACGAGTCTGGTGACCGAAGTGAACACCAGCTTTTAGCATGTCGCGCATTGATACAGTTGCCATTTTAAAATCCTCTATGGGGTTAGGCCTCCACATCCCCCATGAATCCGACCCCTAACATCTATCCACTTAATGTAAATAGTTTTACTGTTGGAGCACCCCGGAACACGTGTCGGAATGTGTGTGATTTAAAGATAATGTGAGTGGAATGAATATGGGTTTCGCCAAAAATGGAGAAAACACACTTCGATTCCGGCGCGCTTTATACCATATTTAAGCCTTATCTGGCTAGAAAAAAATCCCTATGTGCTTGTACACGTCTTATTCATTTTATGAAAACAAGTCTTACTTACAGAAAGGGACTTCTTGCGATTCACCGACGCACTGCTAGAATAACGCCCATTAGCACACGCTGTGCAAAAGAATGAATTAGAGAAAGCCGATGTCTGTAAAAATAAAAAATGCTGAAGAAATAGCGAAAATGCGTGTAGCGGGTAAGCTGGCTGCTGATGTTCTAGAAATGATTGAACCTCATGTGCAAGTTGGTGTAACAACCGAAGAACTCGACCAAATTTGCCACAAGTACATTACTGAAGTTCAGCAAGCAATCCCTGCGCCACTGGACTATCACGGTTTTCCTAAATCAATTTGTACTTCCATTAATCATATTGTCTGTCATGGCATTCCAGCCTCTCAAGACGAGCAGTACGGTCAACTACAGCGCCCTGCGGTTCTAAAAGATGGCGATATCGTCAATATCGATATTACCGTTATCAAAGATGGTTACCACGGTGATACCTCTAAAATGTTTCTAGTCGGTGAAGTTTCACCTTCTGACAAACGCTTATGCCTTGTGGCACAAGAGTGTCTTTACATTGGCATGAAAAAAGTTAAACCAGGCGTTCAGTTAGGTGAAATTGGTACGGCGATAGAAAAGCACATTAAAACCAACAATAAAAATAATCCTCGCTTGAAGCTTTCTATTGTTAAAGATTACTGTGGGCACGGTATCGGCTCTGAATTCCACGAAGATCCACAGGTTGTGCATTATAAAAATGGCGACAGAACCGTATTACGTGAAGGTATGATTTTCACCATTGAACCAATGATTAATGCAGGTAAATTTGGCTGTCGCCTTGATGAAGAAGATAACTGGACAGTTTATACCGCTGACGGCAAAAATTCAGCTCAATGGGAACACACTATTTTAGTGACAGCAACCGGCTGTGAAGTACTTACGCTACGTGCAGAAGAGTCGATTCCTCGCTTAATGAATAACGCCTAATCACTCGGTTACGAATATCCCTGCTCGCAGGGATATTTTTTTATCGGTAACGATTTGATACAGTCTCTCCACGTTGTGAATTTTCACTAGCATGGATTGCCGTTATGCCTTTTCAGTCACCACTGACCTTCTCCGATTCACAGATCACGATCAGTGAACTCAAACAACAGCTTGAACATTTTACCGGCTACCAGAAAAGCGAATTTCTAAATCACCATCCAGTGAACGACTTAGTGCTTGGTCGCTCTGAGTACATGGACCAACTGCTTTATCGCTTATGGGAATACTTTGAGTTTAATCAACTTGTTGATATTAGCTTAGTGGCGGTTGGTGGCTATGGCCGTGGTGAACTTCATCCACTTTCTGATATTGATATTCTCGTTGTTTCAAAAACAACCTTGCCAGCAGAGCTTGGCCTCAAAATCAGCGAATTCATTACGCTATTGTGGGACTTACGCTTAGAAGTAGGTCATGCCGTTCGCACAGTTAAAGAATGCGCAGACATTGGGCGTGAAGATTTAACCGTAGCGACAAACCTGCAAGAAGCTCGCTTGTTATGTGGCAGCAACGACACCTTTCATCATTTAAAAATGCAAATCCACTCCGAGTCATTTTGGCCCAGTGAAACCTTTTACCGAGCCAAAATTCAAGAGCAGAGAGACCGCCACGCACGCTATCACGATACGACTTACAACCTTGAGCCTGATATCAAATCAACTCCGGGCGGTTTAAGAGATATTCATACATTAAGCTGGGTTGCGAGACGCCATTTTGGTGCTACCTCATTATTGGAAATGAGCCACTTTGGTTTTTTAACTGATGCAGAATACCGTGAATTGGTGGAATGCCAAGATTTCCTATGGCGCGTACGATTCGCGCTACACATTGAGTTAAAACGCTATGACAACCGCCTCACTTTTGCCCATCAAGCTCAAGTAGCCGAGCACTTAGGATTCACTGGTGAGGGCAACCGCGGTGTAGAAATGATGATGAAAGAGTTCTATCGCACACTACGCCGTGTTGCTGAACTAAACAAAATGTTACTGCGTTTGTTTGATCAAGCCATCCTCAATAACGGTGAGGAGATACCTGCTATCATTTTAGATGACGATTTTCAACGTCGCGGCAACTTGATTGAAGCACGTAAACCTGCTCTTTTCCAAGCTCGTCCAGAAACAATTTTGGATATGTTTATTCATATTGCCAATGACTCGACCATTGAGAGTGTTGCTCCTGCAACGATGCGCCAATTGCGTACTGCTCGTCGTCGCTTGAACAAATTCCTACACACGATTCCCGAAGCTCGTGAAACCTTCATGGCGTTAGTACGCCATCCCAATGCACTGCATCGTGCATTTAGCTTGATGCACAAATTAGGGGTACTTGCAGCTTATTTGCCACAATGGAGTCAAATTGTCGGACAAATGCAATTTGATCTTTTTCATGTTTATACTGTTGATGAACACAGTATTCGTTTGCTCAAGCACATCAATACTTTTAGCCATGCCCAAAATCATGACAAGCATCCGATTTGCTGTGAAGTCTACCCTCGCCTTCAGAAAAAAGAGCTACTGATCCTCGCCGCGATTTTCCACGATATTGGTAAAGGTCGTGGTGGTGACCATTCTGAAATTGGTGCAACCGAAGCGTACAATTTTTGTATTGAACATGGTTTATCCAAACCAGAAGCCAAACTTGTGGCTTGGTTAGTGCAAAATCACCTTTTGATGTCGGTCACCGCTCAACGGCGTGATATTTATGACCCAGATGTCATCACAGAATTTGCCAAAAAGGTCCGTGATGAAGAGTATCTAGAACATTTAGTGTGCCTAACCGTAGCCGATATTTGCGCAACAAACCCAGAGCTCTGGAACAGTTGGAAACGCACGTTATTGGCTGAACTTTTCCATTCAACGCAACGTGCATTACGCCGTGGCTTAGAAAACCCCGTCGATGTCCGTGACCGAATTAGACACAATCAACAACTGGCGTCAGCATTACTGCGCAAAGAAGGTTTTAATGCACGAGAAATCGAAGTGCTCTGGCAACGGTTTAAAGCTGATTACTTCTTACGCCATACCCACAAGCAGATCGCCTGGCACTGTACACACTTACTGCGTCATGAAGACTCAAGCCAACCACTCATTCTGCTTAGCAAAAAAGCAACGCGAGGTGGCACCGAAGTTTTTGTGTACACCAAAGATCAACCAGCCGTATTCGCCACCGTAGTGGCAGAACTTGACCGACGTAATTTAAGTGTCCACGACGCACAAATCATGTCGAGTAAAGATGGCTATGTACTCGATACATTCATGGTTCTAGATCACAACGGTGAAGCAATTGATGAAGATCACCATGATTTTGTTATAGAAAATCTGCTTAATGGTCTGAAAGCAGGTTGGCAAGATAAATTGAAATTACGCCGTACACCACGCAACTTACAACATTTTAAAGTAAAGACCAGAGTCGATTTCTTACCAACAAAAAGCAATAAGCGCACCTTAATGGAATTTGTTGCACTTGATACACCGGGGTTACTCGCAACGGTTGGTCGCACGTTTACCAATTTAGATATTCATTTGCATGGGGCAAAAATCACCACCATTGGCGAGCGAGCGGAAGATTTATTCATTCTAACAAGCTCTCAAGGAGGAAAATTAAGCGAAGAAGAGGAATTAAGTTTACGCGAAACGCTAATAAAAAATGTCTCTGAACTTGCGCCAAATTAAAAGGAGGCGGAAAGCGATCTTGCCCACAAGTTGAGGTATTGATGGGGTTAGGAACTATCTAGCGATGATTTAGCCTGCTACATTGAAACAGGTCGTTGATGTGTCACATAAAATAATAGAGGTCGCTTATGTTTCCATACCTCATAGGTTTAGGTATTCAAGATCCTAAACAAATTGAGCGCTATTCACTTCGTCAAGAAGCACATAAAGATGTGTTAAAGATTTACTTTCATAAACAGAAAGGTGAGCTTTTCGCTAAAAGCGTAAAATTTAAGTACCCCCGACAGATAAAAAATGTCTTAGTCGACAGTGGTAGTCATCAGTACAAAGAAGTTACCGAAATCAACCGTAACTTGACGTTAGTAATTGATGAACTGAACGAGATAACGAAACCAGCACCACAGGCCGAGATAGACCTTAAGCAAAAAATACTCACTGATCTGCGTCATTTAGAAAAAGTTGTCTCCAGCAAAATTTCTGAGATTGAAGCCGATTTAGAGAAGCTTAAATAACACCCAATTTATAACCAAGAAAAAGGTTCCATAGGGAACCTTTTTTGTCGCCTTTTTTAAAGCCACCCGGCATAGAACCCCACCCAATACAGTGCAATTGCCGACATCAACCCGGCAACAATATCGTCAATCATGATCCCTAACCCACCATGAACTCGCTTATCTAACCAACCGATAGGCCAAGGTTTCACCATATCGAAAAAGCGAAACAGCATAAAACCGGTGACCAGCCATTTCCAATCGAAAGGGGATAAATTAAACAATGGCACCACCAACATGGTTATCCAAAAACCAGCAAATTCATCCCAAACAATGGAGCCGTGATCATGAACCTGCATATCATCAGAGGTCACTTGGCAAATTTTAATGCCGACCAAACAGGTTATCACTACGACGCTGGCATATAACACGATAGGTAACTGCACAAGCAGTAAGTAAAAAGGCACACTCGCCAATGTTCCCATTGTACCGGGTACTACAGGCGATAGACCACTGCCAAACCCTGTAGCTAAAAGGTGCCACGGATTTTTCAATGAAAGACGAGATAACGGATTGGTCATAAATTCACCTTAAAATGGTCATAGCCATTGAGCTGCCAATTAAGCACTTTACCTTGATGATGTAATTCAAATGTACCTTGTGGACGAATCTGTCCAATACAACTCACTTTACAACCACAATGAGCGAGCGCACTTTCAATGGATCCTTTGTTTTGTTCTGGAACGGTAAAGCACAGTTCGTACTCTTCACCACTGGTCAACGCATAATGCTGCGCTGTTTCAAGATTGTCGGCAAACTGCAACAGCTCTTGTGATAAAGGTAATTTTGCAACATCAAGGCTGACGCCAACCTGAGAGTGTTCGAGAATATGTTTGATGTCTGAAATCAGACCGTCAGAAATATCAATGGCTGCTGAAGCCAAATTCAGCAATGCCTGACCTGCCAGTATCCTCGGTATCGAAAGATAGTGGCGCTTTTCCAACTCAAGCGCAAATGGTTTAGCACGTAACGCATTGTTGAGAATAACATCCAACCCCGCCTTGCTATCACCAAGATCACCAGTGACATATACCCAATCGCCCACTTTAGCACCGCTGCGAAGTAACGCTTGTTCTTGAGGAACAAAACCCTGCACCGTAAGCGTTAAACTTAATGGCCCTTTGGTGGTGTCACCACCAATCAGTTGGATATTGTAGTAATTGGCAAGTTCAAAAAAAGCATCGCAAAATGGCTTGAGCCATGCTTCATCGGGATTTGGCATCGTGAGTGCAAACGATACCCAAGCGGGTGTTGCTCCCATTGCAGCAAGGTCACTGATATTAGAAGCCAGCGCTTTATGTGCGACCCAAGCAGGGTTCGCATCTATCAAAAAATGGGTACCCGCCACCAAAGTATCAGTACTGATCGCAATACGAACATTTTCAGGCGGTTTAACTAATGCGCAGTCATCACCTAAGGCGAGAAATACGTCTTTACGTTGCGGTTGACGGTTAGAAAAATAGCGATTAATTAAATTAAATTCACCGGACATGCCAAGTTTCCTGCCCTTATTTTTTATTATTGTGGCATTTCTCGTTGCTAGAGCGATACCCTTCCGACTTGAAGTTGCAGCGGTGTTGGCTACGTTCGCTCACCCCAATCACATAGTTCATCTATGCTGATGGGGATGAACTCACTTGCCGCCTACTTACAACTTCAAGTGGTTTGGATATATAGCAGAGAAATATTGTCATAAAAAAGGTCAGCATATGCTGACCTTTTTATTTTTAAACGACTAATTATTTTTTGCGTACGTGAGGTGCGGCTTTATCAAGTACACCATTCACAAACTTATGGCTATCTTCAGCAGCAAATACTTTAGCTAACTCAATCGCTTCATTGATGACCACTTTATAAGGAACATCTTCACGACGAGTCATTTCATACATGGCTAAACGAAGTAACGCCAATTCCATCATGTCCAAATCCTGCATAGGACGAGACACGAAAGGACGCAATTTGCTATCTAGCTCTGTGTGGCTTAGCACTACACCCGTGAGTAGATCACGGAAATATGCAACGTCGGTTTCTGGAGCCGTTAAAGCTGGCTCTGCAGCATGATGCTCTTCTTCATCATACTTACCACCCGAGAGGAATTGCTCTTCAACAGTGGCTACATTTTCTTTTGTAATTTGCCAAGAATAAATTGCTTGTAGCGCAAATTGACGTGCATTACGACGTGCGGCTGGTTTCACACTGGCCCCCATTAGGATTCGATTTCAGAAAGAACGTTAATCATCTCAAGCGCGCTTAGTGCAGCCTCTGCACCTTTGTTACCAGCCTTGGTTCCTGCGCGTTCAATGGCTTGATCGATAGTATCAACAGTTAGGACACCGAATGCGACTGGAAGGCTGTATTCCAATGACACTTGTGCCAAACCTTTATTACATTCACTGCATACATAGTCAAAGTGTGGTGTACCACCACGGATAACAGTACCGAGAGATACGATTGCATCGTATTTACCTGTTTTTGCAACACGTTGAGCAACAAGAGGTAATTCTACAGCACCAGGGCAGCGAACAACGGTAATGTTGTCTTCGCTAACTTGTCCGTGACGCTTTAAAGTATCGATTGCACCAGAAAGAAGACTTTCGTTAATAAAACTGTTGAAACGAGAAATAACGATAGCAATTTTTGCATTTGGCGCTGGGAAGCCACCCTCGATCACTTTCATAAGCTTTCCTTTAACTATATTCACAAGTGAGAATCGCCGGATTCTAGCACAAATTTGTGAGCAATATCTAATGGAAATTCGGCTTAGCGTTCAAACCAAACACCAAACTCTAAAAATAACAAAGGAAGCCTTTCGCTTCCTTTGACTGATAGAACTTTGCACTATCACATTCAATTTAGAAAAAGTGCGCTAGATTCAGAAAATTATTCACAGACGTATTCGATAACGTTAAGTCCAAAACCACCCAGAGCATGATACTTTTTATTCGCCGAAGATAGCAGACGCATTTCACTTACACCTAAATCGGCCAACATCTGTGAACCGACACCGACACGGCGTGATGTGCCCTGTTTTTTCGCTAACGTTGGTGCTTCACCCTTGTCTTGTTGCTCGAACATTTTAACACGATGAATCAATAAATCGGTTGACTCTTCATTGCCCAAAATAACCAACACACCACCTTCACTACCAATGCGTTGCATTGCCTTGTCTAACGTCCAACTACGCTCTGCATTACGATCACTGCGTAGTAAATCGGTAAACGTATCTTGTAAATGCACACGCACTAATGGTGCTTGTTGTGCTAACGTCTCTTTTTTCAATGCATAATGAATTTGGTTATCAATGATGTCACGGTAGGTAAAGAGCTCAAACTCACCATATTCAGTTGGTAGTTTGCATTGCGCGACACGTTCAATGGTAGTTTCGGTGTTATTACGATATTCGATTAAATCCGCAATAGTGCCCAACTTTACGCCATGCTGCTGTGCAAAAACTTCCAGATCAGGACGACGCGCCATTGAGCCATCTTCGTTAAGAATTTCCACGATCACTGAAGCGGGTTCTAACCCAGCAAGACTCGCTAAGTCACACCCGGCTTCAGTATGTCCCGCACGAGTTAATACCCCACCTTCTTGTGCCGCTAGCGGGAAAATATGCCCCGGCTGCACTAAATCAGACGCTTTGGCATCTTTCGCGACTGCAGCCTGTACTGTCACAGCACGATCAGCCGCAGAGATCCCTGTCGTTACCCCTTCAGCGGCCTCAATAGAGACGGTGAAATTGGTTGTGTACTGGGCGTTATTATCTTGCACCATTGGTGGCAAGCCCAAACGCTGGCAACGTTCTTTAGTCATGGTTAAACAGATCAAACCGCGACCATATTTAGCCATAAAGTTAATTGCTTCAGGGGTAACATGTTCAGCGGCCATGATCAGATCGCCTTCATTTTCACGATCTTCGTCATCCATCAAGATGACCATTTTACCTAGACGAATATCTTCAATAATTTCTTGTGGCGTACTAATTGACATAATCTCTTCCTATGACTGGATTACTTTCCGCTGCCTACCCATATCAGGGCAGTAATGATATTGCCGCTTAGGCAAAACCATTTTGCTGTAAAAATTCCATGGTAATTTTAGATTCTGGTGCATCTTCACCACGCTGAACTTGAAGTAAACGCTCCATATAACGCGCAAGAACATCCACCTCTAAATTCACTTTACGTCCAACGTGAAAATCATTGATAGTGGTTTCTTCTGATGTGTGGGGAACAATGGTCAGTTTGAAGGCGTTTTTCCTTAACTCATTAACGGTCAAACTGATGCCATCAACGGTGACTGACCCTTTTTCCGCCACGTATTTATTCAGTTCATTCGGCATCGCCACCCATAATTCAATGGCTCGACCAACGCTGTTACGCTCAATAATTTCACCAACACCATCGACGTGTCCTGAAACAATATGACCACCAAAACGTGTCGTAGGAAGCATCGCTTTTTCTAAGTTAAGCTTGTCACCAACTTGGTAAGCAGTGAAACCTGTCTTATTGAGAGTTTCAAAAGATAAATCCGCGCTGTAATGGTGAGAGCCAAAATCAACCACCGTCAAACACACACCATTGGTAGCAATACTGTCACCCAGCTTTACATCAGCCATATCAAGGTTACCAACGTTAACCGTAACACTGATATCTTCACCTTTTGGTGTTATGGCAGCGAGCGTGCCCACTGCTTCTACTATTCCTGTAAACATCTTATTTATCTTTTAGTTTCGGTACAGCTGTGATCCGAATATCCGGCCCAACTTGTCGTACATCTTTAATTGTTAACTCTAAGGCCTCGGCCATAGAGGATAACCCTAATGCGCCAAATAAACCTCGGCCATCGCTGCCCATTATTTTAGGGGCTAGATAGAGAATAATTTCATCCACCAGATCGGCTTGCAGTAATGACTTAGCAAGCGTTGCTCCGGCTTCAACCCACAAATGATTAATATTGTGTTGCTGAGCGAGATATTCAAAGGTTCGCGTCAAATCAAATTGATCATTTTGATTGAGTAACGTTCGATGATCTGCAGTTAGCGAGATGATTTCACTTGGATCATGGAAAAGGTTGAGTGATATATTCAGTTGTTTTTGACGATCTAAAATAACGCGGATCGGTTGACGAAGTTCAGCTTGAGAATAACTATCTTGAATCAATTCTGGTAACTCATTCCAACGAACCGTTAATGAAGCATTATCTTCGATAACAGTTTTACTGGTTGATAAAATGGCCCCACTTTTAGCACGAAAATGCTGCACATCACGCCGAGCCGCTACCGAGGTAATCCACTGACTTTGCCCATTACTAAGTGCGGTTTGGCCATCTAAGCTTGCGGCCATTTTCAACTGTACAAACGGTATACCCGTTTGCATGCGTTTGATGAATGCCGGATTAAGTGCGATAGCATCCGCTTCTAACAACCCAACTTCGACCTCAATCCCTGCATCTCGCAGCATTTGAATTCCACGCCCAGCTACTTGCGGGTTAGGGTCTTGCATTGCACAAATCACTTTAGCAACTTTGGCTTTGATCAATCCCTCGGCACAAGGTGGTGTTCGGCCATAATGCGAACATGGTTCGAGAGTTACGTATGCCGTAGCACCCTCAGTACGGCCACCAGCCATGCGCAAAGCGTGAACTTCAGCATGTGCTTCTCCAGCTCGATAGTGGAAGCCTTGACCAACAATTTCATCACCTTGGGTTATCACACATCCAACGTTGGGATTAGGAGCAGTAGTAAACTGGCCACCTTTCGCGAGTGCAATCGCTTGCGCCATCATTTGATAATCAAACGGAGTATACATGGCGGTTAGTCTTCCAACTTCGCAATTTCTTCGCCAAATTCACGAATGTCTTCAAAGCTGCGATATACAGAAGCAAAACGGATATAAGCGACTTTATCGAGTTCTTTTAGCTGATCCATCACTAAGTTACCAATCATTTCACTTGGTACTTCCCGTTCTCCGGTCGCACGTAGCTGAGACTTAATCATGCTGATTGAAAGCTCAATAGCATCAGCACTAACAGGACGTTTTTCGAGTGCGCGCTGGATACCGCCGACCATTTTATCTTCATTAAATGGTTCACGATTACCGTTCGACTTAATGACTTTCGGCATCAATAATTCAGCTGATTCAAACGTAGTAAAACGCTCATTACACGCTAGACATTGGCGACGACGACGTACTTGATGGCCATCTGCCACCAGGCGCGAATCAATGACTTTGGTGTCGTTCTCTGAACAAAAAGGACAATGCATATCACCTCCATAGCAATGTGCATTAGTGTAACGGAATTGGTGGCGAAGTTGAAAGCAAAAGGGGCCGCGTAGCCCCTTTTCAACCAATGTTTAGTAGGTTTTGTTAACTGCGACACCGAGGTCATTTATTGACGAGATAAGTAGTTCGCTTTTCCAACCCATTTATAACTGGTGAGCTCTTCTAACCCCATGGGTCCACGAGCATGCAGCTTCTGTGTTGATACTGCCACTTCAGCGCCGAGTCCAAACTGCGCCCCATCGGTAAATCGAGTCGAAGCATTAACGTAGACTGCCGCAGAACCAGCCGCATTAATGAAGAGTTCGGCATTAAACAAATCGTTAGTCATTATCGCGTCAGAATGGCTCGCATTATGATCACGCATATGAGTGATAGCTTGCTGAACATCACTCACCACCTTCACGCCCAAGGTATAACTTAGCCATTCGGTATCGAAATCACCATCAACAGCCTCTCGCAATTGCTTAGTATCGCCCATCAAGGCTTTAGCTTTTGGCTCTGCAACAAATTCAACTTTGCCGCTTAAGCGCTGCACCAGCTTGGCCAAAAATTCACTCGCAATCGATTGGTGCACGAGCAATGTATCTAACGCGTTACACGCAGAAGGGCGTTGTACTTTAGCGTTTTCAATCACATCCACCGATTTGTCTAAATCAGCCGACTGGTCGACAAAAATATGACTGATACCAAACCCACCAATAATTACCGGTATTGTGCTATTTTCTTTGCACATTTTATGCAAGCCAGCCCCACCACGAGGAATGATCATATCGACATAGTCATCCAACTTCAGTAGCTGTGAAACAAGCTCGCGATCTGGCTTTTCAATGTATTGCACGGAAGCGGCAGGAAGCTTTGCTTTCTCAAGCGCAAGCTGAATAACTTTGACCAACTCCATGTTGGAGAAAAAGGTCTCTTTACCACCACGCAAAATACTGGCGTTCCCTGTTTTTAAACATAAAGCCGCAATATCAATGGTTACATTAGGGCGCGCTTCGTAAATAACCCCAACCACACCGAGCGGTACGCGGCGACGCGATAATGACATACCATTTTCTAGTACTTTACTGTCAATTTCACTACCGACAGGATCATTAAGGCCGATCACATTACGCACATCGCTAGCAATCGCCTTAAGACGAGATTCATTGAGTAACAGTCGATCAAGCAGCGCATCGCTTAAACCAGCGTCACGACCAAGCTCAATATCCTTCGCATTTGCAGCAAGAATGGTTTCAAGATTAGCTTCTAGCTCATCAGCTATGATGGCGAGCGCAGCATTTTTTTGTGCCGTTGATGCTGTCGCAAGGTGAAAAGCCGCCCCTTTGGCCGCTTTTCCCATGTTGATTAAGTCCACGAGTCTCTCCCTCAATTATTCTTGGATCACGACCAAATCGTCGCGATGGATGACTTCAGAACCGTAATCGTGGCCCAAAATCAAACCGATATCTTTACTGTGTTTGCCGGTTATTTTCGCTAGATCTTTACTTGAATAAGCAGCGATCCCTTTGGCAACCAACATACCGCGACGATCAGTGACACGCGCTACTTCTCCACGTGCAAATTTGCCTCGTACCTCAAGCACACCCTTGGCGAGCAAACTGCTACCTTTACCTACGACAGCATTCACAGCACCATCATCTATCACAATGTCACCCGAAGCAGCAGGGCCGGCTAGGATCCAACGTTTACGGTTTTCTAACGCTTCAATACACGGTAAAAAACGTGTGCCTTGCGGCTTATCACTTAATGAGTCAAAAATCACGTTATGGGCACGACCAGCCGCGATGATCACTTCAATACCAGCACGGCGTGCAATATCTGCCGCTTGCAGTTTGGTTGCCATACCACCAGTACCTAATGTAGTGCCACTGCCACCAGCAATTTTGCGTAAAGTATCATCAATGGTTTTAACTTCTTTAATTAGTTCTGCGTTTGGATCTTTACGTGGATCAGCTGTAAAAAGACCTTTTTGATCAGTCAGCAACAACAGCTTGTCCGCACCACACAAAATACCAACCAATGCCGATAAATTGTCGTTATCGCCAACTTTGATTTCACTTGTAGCCACGGCATCGTTTTCATTCACCACAGGGATGATGTTATTATCGATTAAGGCATTGACGGTGTCACGAGCGTTAAGAAAGCGTTCACGGTCTTCAAGATCAGCGCGAGTAAGAAGCATCTGCCCTATTTTGATACCGTAGATAGCAAAAAGTGACTCCCAAGCTTGAATCAACTGGCTTTGCCCTACCGCAGCAAGCAGTTGTTTACTTGCCATTGCGTTGGGCAGTGCGGGGTAACCAAGGTGCTCTCGACCTGCGGCAATCGCACCAGATGATACAATCACCACAGAGTGGCCTTGTTTTTTCAGTTCGGCACATTGGCGTACAAGCTCAACCATATGAGCTTTGTCTAACGCTAAAGTACCACCGGTTAGAACACTGGTCCCTAGCTTCACAACGACGGTTTGAAGTTGCATTGCTTTTCCGCTTTGTTGATTCGTTGTCATGATTTCTTCTGAAATGGAAAACACATAAGAAAGGATGTTTTAACAATCAAAGCGAAAATTCACAAGCAGAAAAGGTGCTAAAAAGCACCTTTTTACTCACTAGAATGGCAAGAGAAAGGAAATCAGGCGAATTCAGCAGAATCTTCAGTAATCTCAACCGTCAATTCAAATCGTTCATACAAGGCCGAAACCAATTTTGCATGAAAATCTTCTTGAGTACGTTTTACTTCTGATTGTACTGATTTGGGAATCGTATCGGCATCCCACGTTCCAGCCAAGTTATAGCGTCCTGCATGATACTTAGCGTCAAACCCAGATTCTGTTTTGGTAAGCTCCAACCACCATCCCCAAAATTCTCTTTTCTCTGGGGATTTTTTATCGTTAACACAGGCAGAAAGACAATCAAACAAGTAGTGCTCCTCTCGGCACTGCCCTTCACGTAGATAAGGACCGATAGCCTTTAATGCGGCCAACAAACGATAATGAGTCGGGGCTTGGGTCATCTCTGACATATGACTCTCCATTTCAATGTTAAGAATGATCATTATTTTTGATTGTTCATATGCTCGTTAAGGCATACTTATATCATGCTTAACTAAATTAGAGGAAAAGTCACCTAAATAGCTCATCTTCTAACCACTTTATCGCTAAATCGAGGGATTGCTCATATCCTTGTGAAATTGTTTTGCTTTTTATCTGCTTAGCTTTGCCATATTCACTAAACAACGCAACAAGCTGGTTATCAGAGTAAGGTGAAATTGGATCGCCCTCTAAGCCCAACGCAAGAATAGGTACTTTAGTGCGACGACTCGATAAGAACCCTTGGATTTTCAATGACCAAGCCATCATTTGCCTAGAGAGACTATCAATATCAACGGCCTCCTTACCTAAACGTGAAGCCAAAACATCTAGATACATCTTAGGCATTTGCTTTAACTTGGTTGGAGAGGTGAAAATATCATGCACAGGAGCTCCTAACGAGACACATGCTTTGATCTTATCCTGTTCTAAAAAAGACAGTCTTATCATTGAATTACCACCAAATCGAAAACCAACAAGTCCGACTTTTTGATGGTCAACCCAAGGTAGACGCGATAACTCATGCAACACCGCTTGGTGTAAGCATGAAGAATCTTCAGTTAATGGCCAATGAGAACTGTGACCAACAGAAGGCATATCGATGGTGATCATCGCAATATCGCGTGGAGCTAAATAATCACGGAATAAACGCCACATATCCGTTTGCAAACTGTCTAAGCCAGCACTCACCATGATAACGGGATGAGGTCTATCGGTATTAGGTAAATGAAGGTTAACGATGATCTTTTTGTTTTTGTACGGTACTTCTATTTGCTTAATAACGTAACTCGTCAGTTTTGACGCTTCACTATAAGCGCTGTTAGCTAGCACTTGAGCCTGCAAGGACAAGTTATCATTTTTTAGATGAGGGTAACCGGCAATACTAAAACACAAAGACGCAGAAAAAAGTTCATTTGCCGCCTCCTCACTTTGCTTGTTATTCGCCCTTTTTTGATGTCGCATACCAAGCTTTGTCCACTCATAAGACCAATTGCCCCCGTGGTATCCCATCACCGTATCCAACCACTCGTCATGTGTTCTTGAGTGCTTCGATGAAGCGATTTTTGCCAGTATTTCTTCTTGCTCTACCGGATCGATACCCTGCCAAATCCACTGCAGACGCCTTAAGTTACGATACCAAGCATACCCTTCCTGCTGTTTTTTATTGTCCAAGACTTCTTGGCTGCTTGGCATATAGCGAATGAGTGCCGAGGTTTCTTTCGCTTGTTTATGCTTTTGGAATAAGGTTTCAGAGAGATTTTTGCTTTTAGGTTCAGACATAAGCCGATTCTGTTGAGAGCGATAAGGTTATAGTAATCAAAAAAAAGGCCCTATAAAGGGCCTTTTTCAAATAAACACAAAAAGATTTATTTTTGTTTACGATTGATAGGTTCAGCGTACTGAATCGTCATATCCCAAGGCTGTTCGATCCAAGTGTCTTGAGCAATATCGACAACATAGTCATCCAATAAATCAACACCTGAAGGTTTAGCACAAACCGCAATTAATTTAGCCTTAGGGTACATTTCACGTAATTTACGAGCTGTATCACCACTGTCAACTAAGTCTTCAACAATCAAGAAACCTTCACCATCACCTTCTGGTGCTTTAATGACGGTCATATCACGCTGATGATCATGATCATAACTAGAGATACAAATGGTATCAACGTGACGAATTCCCAATTCACGAGCCAAGATTGCACCAGGTACTAAACCCCCACGACTGACAGCCCAAATACCTTTCCATTGTTCTGCTGGCATTTGTTTTTCTGCTAATTGACGGCAGTAAGTCTGCATGTTGTCCCAAGTGATAATGAATTTATTGCTCATTGTTATAAACCTAATTGTTATAAATCTAATAATTTAAATAATCTGCCTGCCATTACGCAGAGGCGATGTATTTGAAGATAAAGATAGCAGCCATAACCCACACACTCATCGATACACTGCGTCCTTTGCCACTAAACAGCTTAATGGCTGCATAGGCGATAAAACCAAGTGAAATACCTTCTGCAATAGAGAATGTCAAAGGCATCAGTAAACAAGTGACAACGACTGGAGCCGCTTCAGTCAGATCGCGCCAATCAATACTCACTAGGCCAGAAAGCATCAAAATGGCCACATAAAACAATGCACCTGACGTTGCATACGCTGGGATCATTCCAGCTAATGGTGAGAAGAATAATGCAAGTAAGAATAAAATGCCAACGACCACGGCGGTTAAACCTGTACGACCACCCGCAGAAACACCAGCGACACTTTCAATGTAAGAAGTGGTGTTAGACGTTCCCAATAGCGCACCAATAGAAGTTGCGGTTGAATCGGCAAGCAGTGCCTTATTCAAGCGAGGAATTTTGCCATCTTTACCAATTAAATCTGCTTTTTGTGCCACCCCAACCAAGGTACCAGCAGTATCAAATAAATCGACAAACAAAAAAGCAAAAACCACTGAAATCATACCAACGTCAAAAATGGCTGAGAAATCAAGCTGTAAAAATGTTGGAGCAATACTTGGTGGTGTCGACATAACACCATGCCATTGCACATCACCAAATATTAAACCAAGGCCAGTTACCGCCAGAATAGCGATCATAACGGCACCTTTAAGACCACGGTGCACCAAAGCAATAGTTAAGAAGAAGCCAATGGCACCTAACACCGCAGGTAATGAAGTAATCGCACCAACAGACACCAATGTTGCCGGGTTATCGACCACAATTCCTGCATTTTTCAATGCAATAAAAGCAAGGAAAAGGCCAATACCCGCTGAGATGCCTGTCCGCAATGACATAGGAATAGATTCGATAATCCATTCACGAATTTTAAATATGCTGAGAAATATAAACAGGATCCCAGAAACAAACACCGCCGCCAAAGCAACTTGCCATGTATAGCCCATACCAAGCACAACCGCATAAGTGAAGAATGCGTTTAACCCCATCCCTGGAGCTTGGGCGATTGGGTAGTTTGCAACAAAGCCCATAATAAAACAGCCAATAGCTGCCGCTAAACAAGTAGCAACAAATACGGCACCGCGATCCATACCTGTATCCGCTAAGATCGCAGGGTTAACAAAAATAATGTATGCCATCGTAAGGAAGGTGGTAATCCCTGCGATAACCTCAGTGCGCACGTTGGTGCCATTTTCACTGAGTTTGAATAGCCTTTCGAGCATGATCGAGTCCTATAATGGTAAAAAGTAAACGGTTGCGTAATCGATTGGCTGTGGATTATAGAGACATCAGATCACAAATTCCAGACGCAATTTGTTTTGATATGAAGGAAATTTGGCTGTCAATATGAGTTAAATCCCATAAAAACAAGGGATTTCGATTGCAAATTCATCAATTTATTAGGATGGTTAGCGCAGTGATTTGAAGTAATAAAGCCAAATTACAGATAAAAAAAACGCCACCTCATTGAGGTGGCGGCGAATCATCTAAGTCAAATTGACTGTCAAAAAATTCCAATATATAGGGGGTGAACATAACGTTCAGATAACATGCTTTGAGTCTTAGTAACCAAAGCTTGTTGGGTATGCAAAGTTACTTGTGTAAACAGATTTGTTTAGCCAGAACATTGCAGATGGTAAACCTTTCATAACTATCACCTTATTAAATCAATTGAGTATTACTTGATTTCTCGGTTCCCTGGAGGCGATAAAACGGACTCATCCTTTGAGCATTTTTTCTTCGCTTTCGAAGTTGGTTACAAATATACCACCAAGAAATTAAATTACAACTACTTTGGTGACTTAAATCACACATTTTTCTTTTATTGATCTATTTCATTCGCTTTTGGTAATTTAATTACATTAATATCAATTTAATTATAAGTAGAAGTAGTCATTAATAAGAGCCTAAACACCTATGTGTAATCTCCTTTGTACACTATGTACGATCCAACAATGATTTCACTCAAATAATTCCTCTCAAAGCAGGCTACTAGCCTATTGCCTGGAGTGGTATGCTGTGAATAACAAAAGTCACGCTATGATCAATCAATCTCTATCCAGAGAATCATCTTGTTCACCTTGATCTGGCAAACTCAAATAAAAGGAGCCTTCCGTGTCTGAGTTTTATTCTGAAATCAGTAAGTTATCATCCACACCTATCTGGCAATTTTTCGATAAAATCTGTGCTATTGCGCATCCCTCGAAGCATGAAGAAGCACTTGCCCAATACATTATCCAGTGGGCAACAGAGCAAGGCTTAGAAGTTCGCCGCGATCCAACTGGTAACGTTTTTATTAAAAAACCAGCCACTCCCGGAATGGAACATAAAAAAGGTGTCGTGTTACAAGCACATATCGATATGGTGCCGCAGAAAAACGAAGATACGCAACATGACTTCGCTAAAGATCCGATTCAGCCTTACATCGACGGTGAGTGGGTAACAGCTAAAGGTACAACCTTAGGTGCTGACAACGGCATTGGTATGGCTGCTTGTTTATCCGTTTTGGCTTCTAATGGGATCAAACACGGTCCTATTGAAGTACTGCTGACAATCGATGAAGAAGCGGGGATGACTGGTGCTTTCGGTCTAGAAGCAGGTTGGCTAGAAGGCGACATTCTTCTGAACACTGACTCAGAGCAAGAAGGCGAAGTATACATGGGCTGCGCAGGCGGCATTGATGGCGCAATGACATTTAGTATTGAACGTGATGCCACGCCAAGTAACTATGTCACTCGTCAATTGACATTGAAAGGCTTAAAAGGCGGCCACTCAGGTTGCGACATCCATACTGGTCGCGGTAATGCTAATAAACTGCTTGCTCGTTTTTTAGCTGGCCACGCACAACAACTTGAACTACGCCTAGTTGAGTTTCGTGGTGGTAGCTTGCGTAACGCGATTCCTCGTGAAGCTTTTGTTACTGTTGCCTTACCTAAAGAAAATGAAGCAAGGCTGGATCAACTATTTAGCTTCTACACAGACCTTCTTAAAGAAGAACTTGGACGTGTTGAAACCAGTATCGTTTCCTTCAATGAAGTGCAAGATGATGCTAAAACTGTATTTACTATCGAAGACCAACAACGTTTTATTGCTGCGTTAAATGCATGTCCAAATGGCGTGATCCGTATGAGCGATGAAATTGAAGGTGTGGTTGAAACGTCACTGAACGTTGGCGTGATTACTACGGCAGAAAATAGCGTAACTGTCCTGTGTTTGATCCGTTCTTTGATTGACTCTGGTCGCAGCCAAGTTGAAGGTATGCTGACCTCTGTCGCTGAACTTGCTGGTGCTCAGATTGAATTTTCTGGCGCCTATCCTGGCTGGAAGCCTGATGCAGATTCTGAAATCATGGCTATTTTCCGTGATATGTATGAAGGTATCTACGGTCATAGACCAAATATCATGGTTATCCACGCAGGACTTGAATGTGGCCTGTTCAAAAAACCTTATCCTGAAATGGATATGGTTTCATTTGGCCCTACAATCAAATTCCCTCACTCCCCAGATGAAAAGGTAAAAATCGACACTGTGGATCTTTTCTGGGATCAGATGGTTGCTCTACTGGAAGCCATCCCAACCAAAGCATAATTAATGACTTTACCGGGCTATCTAGCCCGGTATTTTGTTTTCACTTGATTTCTATCAAAAAAATTTATCGATAAGAAAAAATTTATTCATTAGCGCACACTTTAAGCCACTGTTAGAGTTCGCCCCCTTGAAGTTCCTAGAGTTATTCACCACACTCTCTTCTAGCGATTACAGCACGTTGTTGTATCGATGATAGCGCTTAATCCTTAGCGTTATCTTTAATTCTCAAAAAGATTGAAACTGCGATGAAAGAAAAAATGATTGTCGGATGGCGGGAAACTCTTTGCCTTCCAGCGTTAGGTATTGAAAAAATCAAAGCAAAAATAGATACCGGAGCTCGTACGTCTTGCTTGCACGCATTTAAAGTAGAAAGCTTTACGAAGGAAGAAGCGCCTTGGGTTCGCTTTTGGATCCACCCTTTACAACGGAATGATGAAAAAGTCGTCGTTTGTGAAGCAAAAGTGGTAGATGAACGCACCGTACGTGATTCAGGCGGCCATGAAGAAACACGTTACGTGATTGAATCTGAAGTCAGTTTAGGTGGTCAAATATGGCCAATAGAGATCACCTTAACCAACCGTGAAAACATGGCTTTTCGCATGCTGTTAGGCCGTACCGCTATGCACAATAAGATTGTCGTTGACCCAACACAATCCTTTTTAATCGCTTTCGAGGAGCACAAATAATGAAAATTGGTATTCTGTCACGTAACTCTTCGCTTTATTCAACCAAACGTTTGATTGAAGCGTGTAAAGATCGTGGTCACCAAGTCAAGGTTATCGACGCGTTACGTTGCTATATGAATATCAATTCAGACAAGCCAGAAATTCACTTTAAAGGTGAAGAGTTGGCGGGGTTTGATGCGGTTATTCCTCGTATCGGTGCTTCAGTTACTTTTTATGGTACTGCTGTTTTACGTCAATTTGAGATGATGGGAGTCTATCCTGTCAATGAATCGGTTGCGATCAGCCGTTCTCGAGACAAACTACGCTCAATGCAATTATTGTCGCGTAAAGGTATTGGTATGCCGATCACTGGCTTTGCTAGCAAGCCCGATGACGTTAAAGATTTACTCGAAATGGTTGGCGGTGCTCCAGTGGTAATTAAATTACTTGAAGGAACACAAGGCATCGGTGTAGTGTTAGCGGAAACGCGCAAAGCAGCAGAAAGTGTCATTGAAGCATTCATGGGCCTTAAGGCCAACATCATGGTGCAAGAGTATATCAAAGAAGCGGGTGGCTCTGATATTCGTTGTTTTGTGATTGGTGATAAAGTCATTGCAGCGATGAAACGTCAAGGTGCTGAGGGTGAATTCCGCTCAAACCTTCACCGTGGTGGTACAGCTTCTTTAATTAAGATTACTCCTCAAGAACGACGCACTGCTATCGAGGCTGCAAAAATAATGGGACTTAACGTTGCTGGTGTTGATCTATTAAGATCAGAACGTGGTCCACTTGTCATGGAAGTAAACTCATCTCCTGGTCTGGAAGGTATTGAGGCCGCAACTGGTAAAGATATTGCAGGGATGATTGTCGAATTTATCGAAAAAAATGCGGCAACAAAAGGAACAAAAACACGTGGCAAAGGTTAAAAAAAATAAGGAATTTGAATTTCTGGGGGAAGTCATTCCCCCAGGAACACGGAAAGCTATCGAACTAGAAGCCGCTAAGCTTTATACACACTCCCCTTTATCCATTCCCATCGAAATCATAAACGGAATTTCGTCAGGCCCAACACTCATGGTCAATGCCGCTATTCATGGTGATGAACTCAATGGTGTTGAGATAGTTCGTCAGTTGATTAACTCAGTTGATCCTTTGAAACTTAAAGGAACGCTGATCGTTGTACCCATTGTAAACGTATTTGGTTTCATCCATAAATCACGTTACTTACCTGATAGACGAGATCTCAATCGCTGCTTTCCCGGTAGCGAAACAGGCTCTTTAGCCTCTCGTATGGCACACACATTCTTTTCTCAAGTCGCACTGCGCTGTGACTACATTATTGACTTACACACGGGGGCGATTCACCGCACCAATCTGCCACAGATTCGCGCTGACCTATCGAACCCAGAAACATTATGTGTGGCTCAATCTTTTGCGACGCCAGTGATTATCGATTCGCCACTGCGCAATGGTTCTCTGAGAAGTGAGGCTGAAAAATCTGGCATTACGGTACTAACCTACGAAGCTGGTGAAGCCTTAAAATTTGATCCTCTTGCTATCAATGCAGGCATTGTTGGTGTCAAACGAACCATGCAAGCTATCGGTATGATGAGAAAAAGCAGAAAGTCGATCCCGACGTCGATCATTGCAAAATCAACCAGTTGGTTACGAGCTGAAAGCGATGGCATTTTAAGAACCGTAGTCACCTTGGGTGATAAAGTAGAAAAAGGCCAAGTTCTGGCTTATATCAACTCACCATTAGGCCACGTTGAGGTTGAATTAAAAGCGAATAAAGGTGGCATTGTCATTGGTCAGCAAACTTTGCCTTTGGTTAATGAGGGCGATGCGGTTTTTCACCTTGCATACTTCTCACAAAGTGATGATATGGTTGAACAAGTCGTTGGAGACTTCATTGAAGAAGTCGCAGATACCGATTTAGAACCATTAACTACAGGTCACATTACCCCACCTTCAATGGTCTAGCTCTAAAAACCAAGCCCTCATTAATAAGGGCTTGGTTTTATCACGTCTGATTGTATCCTAACTAAATGATGCCCATATCACCGTAGTGACAAGAACTGGGCAAACAAACTTCACATACCACGGCCAAATTTTACCAAACCAACCCAATTGGAATTCTGGGAAACCTTGCTCAAGTTCTTTGACCTTGCTGTGGCGATTCCATACCCAGCCACCAAACAGACAAAACATAAGCGCAGCCATTGGTTGTAAGTACTGTGTAGCTAACATCGCGACCAGCCCAAATAGCTCAGCAAAGTTATAAACAATAATCACACTGACGCTGGCAATCGTACCCCCTAAAATCCAGCTTGTTGATGTTCGCGCTGTATTAAAACGCTCACTCACTAAAGCAACGGGGCATTCCAACATTGAAATAGAAGAAGTTAATGCGGCAATTGTCAAAAGAGTAAAGAACACTATCGAAAATACTTGCCCTAACCATCCTAAACTATCAAACATCAGCGGTAACACAGTAAAAACTAATGTATCAGAACTTAGCAATGAGCCGTCTTCAGCATAGATCTGCACACCTTTATGCATGGCAACAAACATAGCTGGCAATACCACTAAACCGGCGATAAAAGCAACAGCGGTATCAACAAGTGTTACGCTCAATGCCATCTTAGGTAAATTTTCTTTCTTACTTAAATACGAACCGTAAATCAGCATCGAACAACCACCAATGGTCAAAGAAAAGAATCCTTGCCCCATTGCAGCCAATAATAGCTGCTTGTCCCAAATTTTAGAGAAATCAGGAATCAAATAGTGCTGTAACCCTTCCATTGCGCCCGATTGAGTCATGATGTAAATAAATAAAACACCAAACAATATAAATAATGCAGGCATCAAGCGAGTAGACCACTTTTCTATCCCTTGCTTCACTCCACCTTGAACAATGAGAATCGTCAAAACATAAAAAATAAGCGTCCCGAATAGATTTCTCTCAACGCTAAAGCCTTTAAACCAAGCGGTCATTTCAGCCATACCGAGCAGATCCGTGACCGCACCAAGGAGAAAGCAAATTAACCAACCACCTACAATGCTATAAAAAGCAAGCACAGCGCTAGGAACACTCAAGCCTATCCAACCAACAACGCCTCCGATAGCCTTGGCAACTGGATTAGCAGTGAGTGAACGCATACTATCGACAGGGTTTGCTTGCCCAAAGCGACCAATAGCCATTTCAACAACGAGCATAGGGAAGGCAACAACCATAATCATCACTAAGTAGACCAACAGAAAAGCACCGCCGCCATTACTGGCCGCTTGCGTTGGAAACCCCCAAATATTACCAAGGCCAACGGCTGCACCCGCTGCTGCTAAAATAAAACCAAGGCGAGAACCAAATAGTTCACGAGAATTAGATTGCGTCATACCACTCACACAGATATCAATAAACTAGCGGACTAGTACACTAATGCAAAGCGCGATAATGAGCAATCAGATTGCCTGTTTATTAAGCAAACAATCGGCAATTAGAATAACAGTCGGATGTAAATATTATTGAACAGAGAGTTGCGTTTTGGGGTTTGCTTGAAACTTTTGCACTAGATAACGTCCCCTACCCTGCGCTTTTGCAGAGTATAACGCTCGATCTGCGGCGTGATAAAAATATAAATAATCATTGAGCTTAGGAGTATCAATTTCAACACCACCAACACTGATTGATAAAACGTTATTTGATGGTGAAAATTGATGCACCATATACAGTGACTCAACGGCATTGACTAACTTCTCTCCATACGATTCACTGTCTATTTCCATATCACTTGCCAGTACCACACAAAACTCTTCGCCGCCAAAACGAGCAACAAGTTTTTCCCCACGACCATCAAACTCAAGACTGCCTAAACACTCAGCCACCGCTTTCAACGCTTTATCACCGTCTAAGTGCCCATAGTTGTCATTAAAAAGTTTAAAGTGATCAATATCGATTAAAAATAGTGTGATGTATCTAAACTCATACCGAGTTATATAGCTTTTAAAAACCTTTTCGAGGCGGCGTCGATTGGCAATTCGCGTCAGCGGGTCATGTTCTGACTGCCATTTCAACTCAGTGCGGCTTGTTTCTAACTCTGTCACTATCTGGTTGATCGTCCTTGAAAAAGCTTTCATCTCTTTAGATATAAATGTGCCCTCATGCGGCATTTTTCCACCTGAATTTTGAAATTGATCTAATACTTTATTAGCAGCGGTTATCGGTTTGACCAGCTTATTCACAACAATCAGGTTGAAGAAAAACATCAAGACAGAAAAGACAGCCAGCATCGACAATTCTTGCCAGTGAATAAAAGGAGGAATCTTAACACTGTGATTGACTTGAATTAATACCGTTGAGTGGTTACGGTAATCTAGCATTTCAAGATAGGTAATATTACTAATAGGCTTAAGCAAAACATCTTGATTGATCGAACAAGGATATTGGTACTGATTCCTGTCGCTTGTTCAATTCTATTTAAAAACTTGTTATTAATACGCTTTAAAAATATTAAATAACCTTTATCGCACTCTGAACCACCGCTGTTACAAACTCTTGAAGTTCCTATGATAAACAGTGCATTGTCGATAACGATAAAACAGATGATTGGGTCGACAAAACTTTGCTCTTTTCTCATCACCTCAGCAAGAAGTTCACCAAAGCGATAGCGTATCGAATCATAACTAATTTCATTACCCGTTTCGTAATCATATCTTAATCCCCAAACCAGTTGCACATTGTGGTCAAAAATAAAATACCATTCAATGAGTTAGATTCAAAAGCATGAGATCCAATATCATCTTGAACAAACTCCTCCGTTGGATTGCGAATAAAGTCTGCCATATCATTCCAAGCAGCGTAATCGGCTAATGAAGATCCTAACTCTGCTTTTGCAATATTAACGACGGTTTGAACCCGTTTTACTCCACCTTGCTGTAAAGATAAGGCATGCTCTACTGCGCGATCATAAGACCACATATACTTAAAAAGTAGGTAGCATAAAACGAACAATACAATGACTGTCACTGATGCCCAAGCGGTTAACCATTTTAAACTAAAATTTTTAAACAATGTTCAAACCATCAGCCACTGTAACGAAGTTGGGATGAGAAAAAGACACTCCCTAAGTTTAGATGGTAAACACCTGATAATCTTTTAGTTCAGGTATTTTTTGATGCAATTGTTGTTCTTGCTCAACCATATTGTCCAGGGACTCACAAAAATCGTCGTTCTCTTTTTGGATTTTAGTGGAATACTCATTTATACGCACAGCGAGTTTGTCTTTAAGTTCAGCTATGGTATTAGCCAGTTCGGTTAGATTTAACCCACCCTCTTGCTGCATTTTGCTCGATAGCGCCTCGAATGCGCTTGCGATGAACTCTTGATTGAACAAAGCCTTGGCCTTTTCAATATCTTCAGCCCATGTTTCACTCATTGATTCAAAAGTTTGAGCTGGTAACACTAAATCACCATCTTGGTAATAACGGCTTTCGATGTCGGCAAAAAATTCTGTCATCGACTGCTTAACGTTATCGAAAGCGTTTGGTGAATCAATGCTGGCCGCGATATCATCAAGAATATCATTAGCTAACGCGAGACCATCGCTGGCTAGTTGCTTCGCTTTCGGCAATGCCGTATTGATACCTTCTTGATATTTCTCCAACGCTGATTGCTGTTCAGCATCTAATTCGACTCTCTCACCATGTATGTATAAGTTATTCTGGTCATCCATTAGCACTTTATCGGTAGAGGTTTTAATGATCTCTACTTTTTCGCCATCCAAATGAACTTCATGACCAACATTCACTCGACACTGTGCGGCCCATAACGGCGAACTTAACATCATCGACGCTAGTAATATTATTTTTTTCATCGTTCTATCTCATGAGTAACATTGTGGGGAAACATATCAAAAATAAACATTCAATGAGTTAATAACTTGTCAGTAAAACACACCATTGCATCAATAGTTTCCAATACAATTTAAACCAGAAATAACCTAAGTGTGGTTGTTATTAACCAAATAAAGTTAGAAAAAACTCAGTTGCTTATTTAGTTCTTCAGGTTTTAACATCACTGTTAAGCCTAATAATCGAATTTCTCTGCCATGCTGACGCTGCAAAATACTTTCTAATAAATGCCGGAAATCATCCAATTCTAAACTGGAATGTAGATGCTCGATAGTGGTGAGCTGAAAGTCTGCAAACTTAACTTTTATACCTTGCTTTATAATGGCCATATCAGGACTAACTTTACGAAGCCTCATTTCTAGTTCAGGATAAAGCTTGGATTCAATTACATGCCAACACTCACTATAGGTTAAAATATTCTCACTGAATGTTCGTTCAACACCAACCGACTTTCGCTCTCGTTGAGTCACTACCTCTCTTGGATCTATTCCGTGGCTTTTTTTCCACAACGAAGCACCTAGCCGTCCAAACTGACGCAATAATTCTCGGTAATCACTTTGCTTTATATCTTTACATTTATAAAGCCCCGCCAGATGAAGCTTTTCTAGACTTACCTTACCAACTCCTGGAATTTTTTCTAACGGCAATTCATCCACTACTTGCTGAACCTTATCGGGTGGTATCACAAATTGTCCATTAGGCTTATTCATATCAGAGGCGACTTTCGCTAGAAACTTTATTGGGGCGACACCTGCAGAAGCCGTAAGCTGTAGCTCGGTCCAGATATCACGGCGAATCGCTTCCGCAATCAGAGTGGCGGAACCATGATATTGCGTAGCATGCGTGACATCTAAGTAGGCCTCATCAAGCGAGAGAGGCTCAATTAAGTGAGTATATCGCGAGAAAATGCCTCGAATTTGTTTCGACACCTCTTTGTAGACTTGCATTCGCCCAGGCACCACCAATAAACCAGGGCAGAGTTTGAGCGCTTGTGCGGTCGGCATTGCACTTCTCACACCAAATGTACGTGCTTCATAATTGCACGTACTAATCACGCCACGCTGCTTTTCATGCCCCCCCACAGCTAAAGGACACCCTCGAAAATTAGGGGTGTCACGCATTTCAACCGCGGCATAAAAGCAGTCCATATCAATATGGATAATTTTTCTCGTTTCTGCCGACATACAAGCTCGCCAAAATTACAACTGGATAAAAAAACAGTATACAGGCGAATTTTTCTTTCTCAACTGACAATTTCAGATGCAGATGAATCCGTATGTACGTCGTTATTTTGAGAAACCGTCAAAATTCTTTACAAAATAATGGCTTGTTTATGGTATTTTTGTTAATCCTATTTATTGTTTATGTTAGTAGTCAATAGAATTCCGGAGGCCTCTTTCTTGGGTAATAAAATACTGGTCGTAGAAGATAGCCGAGCTTTTCGCAACTACCTCCAACAACAGCTTTCTCAAGCTGGTTATGACGTATTTGCTGCAGAAAGCGTTGCCGAGGCGCAAACGCATCTTAATAATAATCATGATTTCCTATGTGCAGTTCTCGATTACTGCTTACCTGATGGTCAAGATGGGGAAGTGATTGATCTCGCGTTGCAAAACAATCAAAAAGTGATTGTTTTGACCGCCATGTTTAATGAGGAAGTTCGAGCCAAAGTGCTCGCCAAAGGGGTGCTAGATTACATTTTAAAAGACAGTATGGTGTCTGTCTCTTACCTTTTGCCCTTAGTTAAACGTCTTACTAACAATCATCTACATAAGGTGTTAGTTGTCGATGACTCCAAAGTAGTGAGAAAACACATCAAACAATTATTAGAACACCAATATATTTATACCCTCGAAGCCGAGAACGGTGAAGACGCGTTAAAAGTATTGGAAGAGCATCCTGAAATAACCTTCGTCATTACTGATCACGATATGCCAAAAAAAGATGGTATTACGATGATTCGTGAAATTCGGGTAAGTACAGACAAGAATAAACTCGCCATTTTGGGGCTCTCTGGTAGCGGTGATCGAACCATGACTGCTCGCTTTCTTAAAGCTGGAGCGAACGACTTTCTCTACAAACCATTCAACCAAGAAGAGTTCTTTTGTCGTGTCCACCAAATCATGGACATGAAAGAAGCGACCAACGAACTCTACCGCATGGCCAACCAAGATGCCCTGACAGGGCTGTGGAATCGTCGTTACCTCTTTGACCAAGAGTGTAACGGTTGCGAACTACGCCATATTGCTATGCTTGATATCGACCACTTCAAAAAAGTGAACGATACTTTGGGCCATGATGGCGGTGATGTTGCCTTAAAGACCGTAGCCAACATTCTAAAAATTTGCTTTCCCAATGAAATCGTGGCGCGGTTTGGTGGTGAAGAGTTTTGTATCCAATCCTGTCAAAGTTACGATGATTTCGTCACTCGCTTGGAACACATGAGACAACGAGTGGAGAAAACCACCATCAGACACAAGGAGCACAACATTCATATCACCATCAGTATTGGAGTTTCATCTGTAAATGATGAGCTTAAAAACCAAATTCGTGAAGCGGATGGCTACCTATATCAAGCAAAGGAAAATGGCCGAAACCAACTGGTTAGTCGATAAAGAAAACGCCCGAAGAAGTTCGGGCGTTTTCTTTTAAGCGATGCGGTCTTTATCCCACTGCGCTAGTTTTTCAGCTCTAGCCGCTTCACGTGCTTCACGCTTTTTACGTGCATCACATGGTTCTGGACAGTTACATACTTTATCAATCCCCACAGCACCAAGCCCACCACAACTACCTTTAACTACTTTCTTTTGAAATACGTAGCCAACTGCCATCGCAGCAATCACACATAAAAAAACACTGAATGTAATGAAAAACGTACTCATGGTTTACTCACTTTTATTTAAATAGGGCTTAAAAGCTGTCGATGCAATCTCTTTAAACCCGTTGTCTGTTTTCACAATCATAAACACTGGGATCTGCTGTTGCTCAGCCACTTCCATTCCCTTGACTTCACCAAGTACCATTAACCCGGTCGCTAAGCCATCAGCTGTCATTGATGAAGCATCAAGCACGGTAACCGACACGACTTTATGATTAATCGGTTTGCCTGTTTCAGGGTTAATGATATGAGAATAGCGAATTCCGTCTTGTTCGAAGTAATTACGATAATCACCAGATGTTGCAATTGCTAAATCACCAGGTTCAATAATTTCTTGAATCGTACGCTCATCAATAGTGGGCTTTTCAATAGCAATTCGCCAAGGGACACCATCTCGGTTTAACCCTTTCAAGCGCATCTCACCACCGACTTCGACCATGTAATTTTCAATACCTTGCGACTGAATATAGTCAGCAACCACATCAACTCCCCAGCCTTTCGCTATTGTAGATAAATCGACATAAAGATTAGGAAGATCTTTACTCAGTGTAGTACTTGTTGCCGATAAATGTTCAATACCGATGTTTGCCATTCTGTTTGCTAATTCGGCATCAGTAGGCACAACATCAGGTCTGGCTTCTGGGCCGAACCCCCATAGATTAACCAGAGGACCTACAGTGACATCTAGCGCACCTAAAGTCAGTTGATTCAGTCGGATCGCTTCTTTCACAACAATAGCCGTTTGGCTCGATACAGTGAAAGGCGTTGTCTCCTGAAACTGGTTAAAGCGGCTTAACTCGGAATCTTTACGATAAGTCGACATTTGATCATTGACTTGTTCCAATAAACGATCGACTTCTTTTTGTACACTTTCAGAGCTCGGAATGCCGTCTGCTTTAATGTATTTAATATTGTATGTGGTACCCATCGTCGGGCCGCTAAGATGCACTTGCTCGACTGGTTTTTCACAACCCGCCAACACAAGTAAAGAAGCTAACGCAACAAGCCATTTTTTCACTTGTTTACTCCTATCAATGAAAAGTGGATATAGGAAAGAAGTCGCATTCCTATTTGCTATATCAACTCAATCAACCATTATCGATTGTAGAATTTGAACCTTTTTAAAAAAATATCAAACTTCAATTACAATGAGAATAAAAACAAATGGCTGACCCCTAAGAGCCAGCCATCACTTAACTATCGAGGTAAATTAACCACCGAAGTCATCAAGAAGGATGTTTTCATCTTCTACACCAAGATCTTTCAGCATGCCGATAACCGCAGCGTTCATCATTGGTGGACCACACATGTAGTATTCACAATCTTCAGGAGCTTCATGATCCTTAAGATAGTTTTCGTATAATACGTTGTGGATGAAACCTGTGTATCCGTCCCAGTTATCTTCCGGCATTGGGTCTGAAAGCGCACAATGCCATACGAAGTTTGGATTCTCAGCAGCTAAGCCATCGAAATCTTCCACGTAGAACATTTCACGTTTAGAACGAGCACCGTACCAGTAAGACATCTTACGAGTTGACTTCAAACGCTTCAGTTGGTCGAAGATATGAGAGCGCATCGGCGCCATACCAGCACCACCACCGACGAAGACCATCTCTGCATCAGTGTCTTTCGCGAAAAACTCACCAAATGGCCCAGAGATCGTACACTTATCACCTTCTTTCAGTGACCAAATAAACGATGACATTTGACCTGGTGGTACGTCTGGATTATTTGGTGGCGGCGTAGCAATACGCACGTTCAACATAATAATACCGAACTCTTCTGGGTAGTTAGCCATTGAGTAAGCACGGATGATATCTTCATCTACCTTAGACTCGTAGCGGAACAAGTTAAACTTATCCCAGTCGCCACGATACTCTTCAGGTACATCAAAGTCTGAGTATTTGATGTGGTGAGCTGGCGCTTCAATCTGAATATAGCCACCCGCACGGAAAGGTACGGATTCGCCATCAGGGATCTGCAGCTTAAGCTCTTTGATGAATGTTGCCTTGTTATCGTTAGAGATAACGGTACATTCCCATTTTTTAACACCAAAGATCTCTTCTGGAAGTTCGATATCCATGTCAGTCTTCACTGCAACCTGACACGCTAAACGCTCACCCTCACGAGCTTCGCCTTTAGTAATGTGGTCAAGCTCGGTAGGTAGAATATCACCACCGCCAGATTTCACTTTAACGCGGCACTGACCACAAGAGCCACCACCACCACAAGCAGATGATACGAATACACCAGAACCAGCTAGCGCGCTAAGTAGCTTGCCACCTGGCGTGGTTACGATGGCTTTATCAGCATCGCCATTAATTGAGATTGTAATGTCACCTGTTGGTACTAGCTTCGATTTAGCGAATAAAATCACTAATACGAGTGCTAGAACAATCAGAGTAAACATCACTACACCAAGAATAATGTCCATTGACTATTCCTTTATTGTTGCGGTTTACCCGACTTACAGTTGAACACCAGAGAAAGACATAAAGCCTAACGCCATCAAACCTACCGTGATGAAGGTGATACCCAAACCACGTAAACCCGGAGGTACATCTGAGTACTTCATTTTTTCACGAATACCGGCAAGAGCGACAATTGCAAGCATCCAACCTACACCCGAGCCGAAACCATATACTACTGATTCTGTGAAGTTATAATCACGTTGAACCATGAAGGATACGCCACCAAAGATGGCACAGTTTACGGTGATCAACGGTAGGAAAATACCTAATGCGTTGTACAAAGGCGGGAAGAAACGATCCAAGATCATTTCTAGAATCTGTACTAATGCCGCAATGACACCGATAAAGGTAATGAAGTTAAGAAATGTCAGATCGACGCCTTCAACCAAAGCATTCTCTTTCAGTACTAGGTTGTAAACTAAGTTGTTCACTGGTACTGAAATAGTCAGAACCACAACAACCGCGACACCTAAACCAAAAGATGTCTTTACTTTCTTAGATACCGCAAGGAATGTACACATACCTAAAAAGAAAGAAAGCGCCATGTTTTCGATGAAAATCGATTTCACTAGCAAACTAATATAATGTTCCATGACGTCCTTACTCCTTCGCTTCTACTTGTTCAGGTTTGAACACACGAATTGCCCAAATCATGAAACCAATGAGGAAGAATGCCGAAGGGGCTAGTAGCATTAAACCGTTGGGTTGATACCAACCACCGTTGCTTACTAGAGGTAGCACTTCCATACCAAATAGCTTGCCTGAACCTAGAAGTTCACGGAAGAAACCAACAGTAATCAATACAAAACCGTAACCAAGACCGTTACCGATACCATCAATAAATGACGGAATTGGCGCAGATTTCATCGCGAAAGCTTCTGCACGGCCCATAACAATACAGTTAGTAATGATCAAACCAACGAATACTGAAAGCTGTTTAGAGATATCATAAAGATAAGCTTTCAATATTTGGTCTACCACAATAACTAACGAAGCGATGATCGCCATTTGAACGATGATACGCACACTGTTAGGTATGTGGTTACGAATGCTTGAAACGAAGAAGTTAGACAATGCGGTTACAAAGGTTACCGCAAGTGTCATTACAAATGCCGTTTCGAGTTTGGTCGTTACCGCAAGAGCAGAACAAACCCCAAGAACTTGTAGCGCGATTGGGTTGTTATCCAATACTGGCGCTAGAATGCTCTTTTTAAGATCTTTTGCGCTAGACATTAGTTCAGACCTCCGTCACGAACTTTTGCTAGGAATGGACCAAAGCCCATATCACCTAACCAGAAGTCAAATGTGTGTTGAACACCGTTGCTGGTTAATGTGGCACCAGATAGACCATCAACACCATGCTCAGAACCTGCTGGAGCACCACCTTTAACAATTTTAATTGCTGGCTGGTGGTTTTCATCAAACAATTTCTTGCCGATGAATTGAGCACGCCATGATGGGTTTTCAACTTCACCACCCAATCCCGGAGTTTCACCTTGTTCATAGTAAGTGATACCAGACACGGTATTACCATCGGTTTCTACAGCCACAAATGCGTACATCATTGACCACAGACCATTACCATGAATAGGAATAATCACTTTAGAAATCTCATCACCATTCTTCACTAGGTAAACAACACCCGTGTTAGCTCGACGAAGAATTTTCGCTTTATCTTGTTCAGCCGTTAGCTTGATAGACTCTGCTGGTACTTTTGCAGCTTTACGTTGGTCGTAATTAGCGGCATCACCTTCAACAAAATCACCGCTGTCAAAATCAACAAGACGAGGTTCAATGTACTGAGCAAATAGCTCAGGCACAGTACCTTCGGCTTGAAGACCTGCCATTTCAACAATTTTACTTTGCTTATCAAGCACTGCGTTTGCTTTTTGCTTATCACGCAGGCCAACCGCCGCTGTCGATACGATGATTGAGCACACTAAGCTCAATGCGATAACAACAAACAGCGTCTTTTTAATGCTATCGTTATTACTTGCCATAGCGCGCTAGTCTCCGCTTGATGTTCTTCTCAATAACCACGTGGTCGAACAGAGGTGCAAATAGGTTCGCAAATAGAATCGCCAGCATCATACCTTCTGGGTATGCAGGGTTAACCACACGAATCATTACACACATTGCACCAATCAGAATGCCGTATGCCCACTTACCTTTATTGGTAAATGAAGCGGATACAGGGTCTGTTGCCATGAAGAACATACCGAACGCAAAACCACCTAACACTAGGTGCCAATGCCATGGCATGTTGAACATTGCATTAGTGTCTGATCCAACAACATTAAACACTGTTGAGATAGCAATCATACCGATCATAACACCAGCGATAATGCGCCATGAAGCAATGCCCATGTACACAATAAACGCCGCACCAATCGCAAGAGCTAGTGTTGAAACTTCACCAATAGAGCCTGGGATGTTACCAACAAAAGCATCCATCCACGTGATCGCTTCACCGGTTACTTTGTTCATTAGTGCGCCATTACCGCCTTGAGCCCATTGGCTAAGAGCAGTTGCACCAGAGAAACCATCAGCAGCAGTCCAAACGACATCTCCTGAGATTTGAGCAGGGTAGGCAAAGAACAAGAACGCACGTCCAGCAAGCGCAGGGTTTAAGAAGTTACGACCTGTACCACCGAAGATCTCTTTCGCTACAACTACACCAAAGGTAATACCCAAAGCGGCTTGCCATAAAGGCAATGTTGGCGGAACAATCAAGGCGAAAAGGATAGAAGTGACGAAGAAGCCTTCGTTAACTTCGTGCTTACGCACCATACAGAACAAGACTTCCCAAAAACCGCCGACAAGGAATACCGTTGCGTAGATTGGTAAAAAGTACGTCGCCCCCAGTAACATCATACTGCCCCAACCGGCTTCGGCACTTAATGTGCCACCAAGCATTTCGGTTAACCAGTAGTGCCAGTTTCCACTGATAACACCAGCCAGTTCAGCGCCAGTATATAAGTGGTTTAGAGCAGTAATAGCTTGATGACCAACGTTATACATGCCCCAGAACATTGCTGGGAACACCGCTAGCCAAACCATGATCATGATACGTTTTAAGTCAACGCTATCACGAACGTGCGAGCTTCTTTTTGTTACTGAACCAGGAGTGTAGAAAAGCGTTGCCGCTGCTTCATACAAAGCAAACCATTTTTCATGTTTACCACCAGGCTCAAAATGATGCTCGATGTCTTCAAGAAACTTTTTAAGGCCCATGAAAATTACCCTTCCTTCTCAATCTTATCTAGGCACTCACGAAGTAGTTGACCATATTCGTATTTACCAGGACATACAAAGGTACACAATGCGAGATCTTCTTCGTCTAGTTCCAGAGCACCTAAACGCTGAGCGCTATCGATATCACCGGCACATAGATCACGAAGTAGCAGTGTTGGTTCCATATCTAGTGGCAACACTTTTTCATAGTTGCCGATTGGCACCATTGCACGATCACTACCATTGGTAGTCGTTGTCATATTGAACAACTGACCTTTGAATAAGTGACCAAGGAAAGAACGAGTTACAGAGAATTTATTCTTACCAGGCATCGCCCAGCCAAGAAAATCTTTGTCACGGCCTTCACGAAGGACGGAAACCTGAGCATGATAACGACCAAGATAAGCATGTGGACCACTAGCATGAGTACCCGAAAGTACTGAACCAGAAATCACACGAACCTCACCAGGCATCAATTCGTTATCCGTTAGCTCTTCAAGGCTAGCGCCGATCTGAGTGCGAATAAGACGAGGGTTATTTACCACAGGACCAGCAAGTGATATTACACGGTCAGTGTATAGCTCACCGGTTAGGAACAATTTACCAACAGCAATGACGTCTTGGTAACCGATGCTCCACGCCACATTTTCAGCACTAACTGGATAGAGGAAATGCATGTGAGTACCAGCAAGACCTGCTGGATGAGGCCCATCAAAGACATGTTCTTCAATGTTTGATTGAGAAGATCGCGGCAGACTGGTACCTGATTTACAAACGTAAACCTTACCTTCTGTTAGCGTTGAGAGAATATCAAGCCCAGCAACGAACGATTCAGGCTGTTCGTTAATGATCGCTTCAGGTTTTGCCGCTAATGGGTTGGTATCCATTGCTGTGACAAAAATAGCCTGAGTTGAAGACTCAATTGCTGGAACCTTGCTGAACGGACGAGTACGCAACGCAGTCCAAAGACCAGACTCAACTAACTGAGTTTTAACCGTTGCACGATCAAGACTTGCCAATTGGTTGGCTTCGAAGTTATCAAACGTGATTTGCTCATCACCTGCTACTTCAATCACTACAGATTGAAGAACACGCTTAGCACCACGATTCACTTCAATAACTTTACCGCTTGCTGGTGAAGTAAATTTCACACCGGGATTCTTTTTATCTTCGAAAAGAATTTGAGCTTTCTTTACTTCATCGCCTACGCGAACATGCATTGTAGGACGCATGCCGACGTACTCTTCGCCAAGCAAGGCGACTTTAGTGATGGTTTTACCATCATTAATCACCTGGGATGGAGTTCCTGCAATAGGAAGGTCCAAACCCTTTTTTATTGTAATCATACGCACTTGCACTATTTTATCGGGAAAAAGATTCTTTTAATTTGCGTAAATTCAAAGCTTGTTTATCTTTCATGGTCGTTCTTGGAAAGAGGCCAAATAAAAGTTAAACCAGCCTTAGACACGACATTTATTTGTGTCCGCTTTCGGCTTGTTTAAAACGCCAAAATCGCAACATCCTTTTAACAATCTCATCACATACGATGCGATAGATCCATTAGGTGCGGTAGTCTAGCATTTTTTCGGAACTCGATGCCACGACCAATCCCTTGATAACGGGTTTTATTTCGAAAATATTGAATATCAAAGACTAGCGAATCGTCATAAGTTTGAAGCATCGCACAAATAGCCAATTCCACAATCTAACTAGGTGTTTATTTTTGATCACCAATTGAAACAACCTGTCTTAACCTGCCTAACTTAAGAGTTTGTTGTCACACTGTTAATATTCAGCTCAAAAACAAATCAAACACTCACCAACCAATGAAACATCCAATGCTTTTTATTTACCGCCCCCCATGCACATTGGGCTATCAGGCGCGCCACTTGTCTGCTCTTTCCATTCTTGAGGGGTGTAAATATGCATTGATAATGCATGGATATGGCTCGCCAATTCTTCCATCAGAACTTGGTTAACTTGTCGATGTCGAGCAATCAAACGAGCGCCCTCAAAAAGTTCACTCGCAATGATCACTTTAAAATGACTTTCAGAACCTGCCGGAACATTGTGCATGTAACTTTCGTTTTCGACTTTTAAATAGTCAGGGTTAAACGCCTGGTGCAGCTTTTTTTCAATGATGCTTTGAATCATACCTTTTCCTTATCACGTCACAGGATGGACGAGATACTTAAATACGGAACATAACGTTGATTAGTTTACCTAGACCACTAGGATTGAGAAAGGTTTTGGTTTCTTGTTTCCTTGCCATTTGCGACAATGTAGCAGCAATTCACACAATGACATACACACATGATGAAAACAGAGCTAACGTTGCATGAACGCTCATTGAGCTTACATCGCTTCCCTAAACGTACCAATGAAACATTACAAGCATGGGACGCCGGTGATGAATATGTAATTAATTACGTTGAGGAGCAAGGTTTAGATGCTGGCAAACGGATTCTGATTCTAAACGATAGTTTTGGCGCCTTATCGTGTTGGTTTTCACAAAATCATCACGTCACTATGATGAGTGATTCTTTTATATCTCATCGTGGGACATTAAAAAACTTACACAATAATGGTGGTAATGAAATCGACTTGCTCACTACTATGGATGACATTCCACAGCATATTGATCTCGTTTTATTTCAATTACCTAAAAGTAATCGTCATCTAATATGGCAGCTTGTCCAATTGCGCAATCAGCTCCCCGCTAGCTGTCCAGTGATAGCAGTAAATAAAGCGAAAGAGATTCATACATCCACGCTTAGATTATTTGAAAAATATTTAGGTGAAACGACCACATCCCTTGCGTGGAAAAAACATCGTCTCGTCTTTTCCGTCCCCAATTGCACACCGATTCAAGAGGTCAACTCTTTCGTCGAGTGGGATGTTGATGGCGAATCAATTCATCTTAAAAATTTACCGAATGTCTATTCTGGTGAAAGCCTGGATTTAGGTGCGCGCTTTTTACTGCAGCACTTGCCTCAAGACCCGAATCTGCGCCATGTTATCGATCTCGGCTGCGGCAATGGCGTCTTATCAGTCAAAATGGGACAACTAAATCCTCATGCCCGAATTACCTGCGTTGACGAAAGCTTCATGGCGGTCGAATCTGCAAGACAAAACTTGATGGATAATTTGGGAGAAGATCGCAATATTCAATGTATTACTAACAACTGCTTGGATGGATTTAAACAAGACAGTGCATTTTTAGTATTGTGTAACCCGCCGTTTCATCAGCAACAAACCATTACAGATCACATCGCTTGGCAGATGTTCTGTGATGCAAAGCATGTTCTTGACAAAGGTGGACAATTATTAGTGATCGGTAATCGTCACCTCGGCTACGATGTAAAATTAGCAAGGTTGTTTGGCCAAGATCAGGTTAAAACTGTCGCAGCCAACAATAAATTTGTTATCTTACAAGCAACTAAATAGGCAAAGATAGGAAAGGAAATAACCATGAAAAAACTGGTTCTAGCAGCCTCAATCGCATTACTCACCGCTTGTGCTGCGCCTCAACAAGAGCAAATTAACTTTATGCCGACCGCCACAATGAGCAAAAGTGACTTAGTGAAAAACGCCACTTTTACTTTTGTGAGCAAAGACGTACGTTCAGCACAATATGTCGCTCTTGTGGATAATGGCCGCTCAAACATCGAGCCTATTCACTCTAAACAAAATGTGCGTATTGCATTAGAAAACGCATTGTCTGAACAATTTGGCTCCCAAGGTTTCCGCTTAACCGTTAATAGTGAAAATAACGTCACTTTAGAGATCCAAGAAGCTCTGGTCACGGTAAAACACAGTGTGATGGCCAATGAAATGGATGGCAATGTGACGCTAGAGATAACCGCCGAAACGCCTAAGGGTAAATTAGTAAAAACCTTCAATGGCACCGCCAAACGCTCTGGAAAACTCAGCGCATCTAACGAAGATATTGAAATGGTACTCAATGATGTCGTCAACTTAGTGCTTAAAGAAATTGCCAATGACAGTGAACTGAAAAGCTACATGCAGGAGCGTTTTTAATGTTACGTTCACTTATCACAACCTTAGCACTGGCCAGTTGTTCAGTATTTGCAGCACCAAACGTGCAGTTTGAAACCAACTTAGGTTCATTTACTGTCGAGCTTAATCAAGAGAAAGCGCCAGTTTCGGTAGCCAACTTTATCAAATATGTTGAAGATGGTAGTTATGTAGGAAGTCAATTTCACCGTATTATCCCTGGTTTTATGGCGCAAGGTGGCGGCTTCGATGCTGATTTAAATCAGCTTGATACCTACGCCCCGATCAAAAATGAAGCAAATAATGGTTTAGAGAATGACGCTGCTACCATTGCTATGGCTCGTACCAATGATCCAAACTCAGCGACTCGCCAATTTTTCATCAACCTAGTTGATAATGATTTTCTTAACTATGGTGCTCGCCCACCAGGCTACGCCGTATTTGGTAAAGTCACACAAGGTTTTGACGTTGTAAAAAAAATGGCGCAACAACCCACCCATTCAAAAGGTAGAATGCAAGACGTCCCCGTTGAGCCAATTGTGATAACCAAAGTGACATTAGAAAAATAACTAGACCAACGCCGATTTCATCGGCGTTTCACTTTCTGAAAATAACCACACTCACGTTACTTTCATCATAAGGATTTGTTTTATGCCTTCAACTACTCCAGCCTTAACGTGGATGGAAACCATTCGTAGCTATCTTGATAAGCGCTTGCTGTGGGTATTTCTGATGGGCTGCTCTAGCGGTTTCCCTTGGGTTCTTATCGGTTCCAATATGTCTGGTTGGTTAAAAGATGCTGGATTAACGCGTGCCGCTATTGGTTATTTTGGCAGTGTATTTGCGGTCTATGCGATAAACTTTTTATGGGCCCCATTAGTCGACCGCGTTAAGTTACCGCTCCTCACTCCACTGCTTGGTCAGCGGCGTAGTTGGGTCTTCTTTTGTCAATTGGTCATTCTTACTTGCACATTATTTATCGCAGGGGTCAACCCGGCCAATGATTTAATGTTCACGTCAATGCTAGCATTGGCTATTGCGATTGCTTCAGCGACTCAAGATATCGCTATTGATGCATTTCGTATTGATTCATTTCCAAAATCGCAAGCCAGTAAACTTCCTCAAGCTTCAGCAATGGCGGTGATGGGATGGTGGACAGGTTATTCACTCCCTGGCTACCTTGCTTTTGTTAATGCCGATGCTATTGGTTGGAATGGCGTGTACTACGGAATGGCTGTTTGCGTGGCCGTATTAATGCTGTTTACCCTACTTGTGGGTGAGCCAAAAACATTGCGTGAAACCCTACAGCGTCAAGCGGAACAAAGACATAGCGAAGTGGTTGGTTCTAAAATTGCGGCTTGGTTTACCGTGACCGTTGTTGAACCATTTTTAGACTTCTTCAAACGCAATGGTGTTCAAGTCGCACTCACTTTGCTGTTGTTCGTGTTCTTATTTAAGATTGGTGAGGCCTTCCTAGGCCGTATGTCAATTCCATTCTATAAGGAGATCGGCTTTAGCAATGAGCAAATCGGTCATTATTCGAAGCTCATTGGTTGGGGAGCAACATTGTTCTTTACCTTAGTTGGTAGCATGTTCAATGTAAGATTTGGTATTGTGCGCGGCTTGATGATCGGCGGTATCGCGATGTCAGCTAGTAACCTGATGTTTTCATGGATCGCGCAAGTTGGGCCAAATGAGCATCTATTCCTTGCCACCATCATTGTTGACAATTTCACCACCGCCTTTTCCACCGTTGCGTTTGTTTCCTTCCTAACGGTGCTCACTGGGCAAGCTTTTTCTGCTACTCAATATGCACTGCTGGCTTCACTCGGTAATTTAGGCCGAACGACCTTGGCTTCATTTAGTGGTGAGTTAGTGGATTACTTAGATAATTGGTCAATATTCTTCGTAGTTACCGCTTTGATGGTAATTCCAAGCTTGATCATGCTTTATTCACTGCGTCATTACTTTACCGATTTACTCGATAAAGCTCGGCAAAGAGATACAGATGAAAGTCAGCAGCAACAAGAAACTCAACTCTAATCCTTCCCCATATTCTGTTATTCACAGATGATGTTGGATTACGAGGACAAACTACTTGGCGTTGCAGTAGGCGGCAGGTGAGTGAATCCCCATGAGCATAGACATGCTATGTGATTGGGGTGACCGAACGTAACCCCCCCTCCGCAGCTTCAAGTAGAAAGGGGATAAAATTGTTAGCGTTATGGATAAAGCCCTTTACCAAATAAATTAAAGACTCTCGCTACACCTTGCGTGAACAACATCGGTTCGGTTAAGACTGTCAAACACAAGCAATCTTCACTCGCCTTAGTATAAGGACTGTGTTTAACACTAGCATCACGCTGAATAAAAGCCCCTGTATCGTAGTGGCCATCTTCATCACTAAAACCACCGTGTAGAACAAGCGTTGATTCAATCCCTTTATGAGTGTGTTGTGGAATATGAACATCACGATTGATGTACATAAAATTAACCCGTGCTTCTTCATCGAGATCAAGATGAGCACTGAACACCTTGCCCCCATAACTTCGCCACTCACCCATTCGGTCAAGTAAGTTACCAAGTGAACTAGGTAACTCGAACCTTTTACCGTTAACTTCAACATATTTAGGTGGGCGCTTCATCATCGCTGATGGGCTAATAGTCTCTAAACACACGATATTGTCAAACATTCGATCAAAATCTACGGCTATTGGCTGATCACCAATCGGTTGTGAATTCGATTCAAAAGCAGCTCGAGCATTCACAGCTTCAAACTGCTCGACCACGTTGCGGCAATGAGCACAATGTTCGATGTGAGCAGATACCATAAGGCCGTGCGCGGCATCAATCGAACCATTGGCATAACTTTTAAGTAACTCGTTCGTTGGATGATGGCTCATAACTGCTCCGCTTGAATCGATTGTCTTAATTTTTCTACAGCCAATCGCAACCGCGATTTGACTGTACCTAAAGGAATGTTAAACATTTCAGCCACTTGTTGCTGTGGCAGTTCTTCTAGATAAACCGCTTTAACTATTGCTTGCTGAGCCTCAGGAAGCAGGGTTAAAAACTTCAGCACCTGTTCTTTGAGCATTTCATGCTCGGGGCTGTAATGTTCCACCAAATCCGGTGGGCAATAATCAGTTGGCCAAATATCATCAGCATAAACGTGCAGTTCCCGCCCTCTTTGCTTGCGTAACAGGTCAAAGCATAAATTTCTGGCGATAGTATATATCCATGTAGATAGCGCACTTTTAGTACTGTCAAATAGATGCGATTTTTGCCAAACCGCTGCCATGGTTTCTTGAACCATTTCTAAGGCGACCTGTTCATTACCGACATGTTTATAAGCAAATTGCTGCAAGCGTGGGGAAAAATAGTGAAACACGACAGAAAACGCTTGTTTGTCTCTCAGCTTTACTCGCTCCATATACTCGGCCCAATCTTGCTTAGTATAGCGCTCTGTTGGTTGCACGTTATGTTGAGAATCACTCATGATGCTACGCTCTTTCCTTAGAAGTCTCATTTTTTTGAAAAATGATTTTGACCGTTAGACTCTATGTACGAATAATAAAGCTAAATCGATCACTCTTGTAACTATAGCTTTTCTTTTATCACTTCATTAATGAGAGACTTCGATCACTCCTAAAAGAAAATCTAACGCATCGCTCGCATCTTGCTGTTGCATTAAATAATCAAATTGTTGGTTAGATAAGGGGAGTAATTCTAACCACCGCTGAGCAACCCAACTTGCATCATCAAAAAAGCAGAGGGGATACATTTCAGCAAGCTTAGGAAACTGTTTATAAACCTTCTGTAATTGTTCACTTAAATAAAACTCATGCTTTTGTAGTTCCCTGACTGACCAATTCGGCAAGCTTGAAACTTGAGCAACTCTCAATCCATCAAACTCTGTTCTTAAGTTAGTTATCTTAAAACGCTTGATGCCTAAAACCGTTATTCCTAATAACCCACCATCAAGTGCCTCAAAATCGATAATTTTCACCAACATCCCAAACTCAGATAAGTAACTTGACTTATCTTCCGCTTTGTTATCAAACAAACAAATACCAAACGTAGAGTCAGTTTGACAACACTTAGTGACCATTCTTTTGTACCTTGATTCGAATATCCTTAGCTTCATCTTCCCTTCTGGCAGAACGACTGAGGCTAGAGGGAACAACATTAGCTCTTCCATTATTCACCACTCTTCATAATTAATATCTATCAATACGATACCAAGCAAAAAACGATCACTAACCAAAAATGTTGGTTTATCGATTTGCATAAAATAATGACAACTCAATCGACAACGCGACAAAAATCACACTAACAATGCAAAAAAATGAAATGATGATTTAGTTCCAAACTAAAGATCAAAATGGAGATCATAATCACAATTTTTATGCAATATTTAGCGACCAGTCACTTTTAATTGAGAATTTTATCGCTATTATTCCGGCCAATTGAAAGCACTACAGAAATATCTGTTTGCTGAATTTTTAAAATACATAGAGAGTCCCCCTTATGCGTAAATCACTTTTAGCTCTAGGCCTAATGGCTGCAACTTCAGCGCCAGTTATGGCTGCAGACTACTCAGATGGCGATATCCACAAAAACGATTACAAGTGGATGCAATTTAATCTAATGGCAGCAATTGATGAACTGCCAGGTGAGTCATCTCACGATTACTTAGAGATGGAATTTGGTGGTCGCTCTGGTATTTTTGATTTATACGGTTACGTTGATGTATTCAACCTGCTTAGCAACCCAAGCAGTGATAAAGATGGCGCAGAAAAAATCTTTATGAAATTTGCACCTCGCATGTCGCTAGACGCAGCAACAGGTAAAGATTTATCTTTCGGTGCAGTACAAGAACTATATGTATCTACTCTGATGGAATGGGGTGGTAACTCTGGTGGTAACTCTGGTGTTAACACTCAAAAAATCGGTCTTGGCTCTGATATTATGGTGCCTTGGTTAGGTAAAATTGGTCTAAATCTTTACGGTACTTACGACTCAAATAAGAAAGATTGGAACGGTTTCCAAGTTTCAACCAACTGGTTTAAACCTTTCTACTTCTTTGAAAACGGTTCATTTATCTCTTACCAAGGTTACATTGACTATCAATTTGGTATGGAAACAGGTAAAGGATATGCAACATCTAGCAGTGGCGGCGCAATGTTTAACGGTATCTACTGGCATTCTGACCGTTTTGCGGTTGGTTACGGTTTAAAAGGTTACAAAGATATCTACGGTATCAAAGATACAGATGCATTCAAGTCAACAGGCTTTGGTCACTACCTAGCAGTAACGTACAAGTTCTAATCGAACTTAAGTATTTTAAAAATGGCGCTCTTGAGCGCCATTTTTATTGCTTTCCATTTCTACCTCGTTATCCTTGGCGCAAAGTCAAAAATAGAGAGGTATCATGAATATTGTCGTGCTTGGTCCGGGAGCTATCGGCTTACTGTGGGCAACTCAACTTCATCAAGCGGGGCACTGTGTCTCTTTATGGGGAAGAGCACCACATCAACACCTCTCTATTATCCAAGATAACAACCTAACCGTGAGCTTACCTTATTGTGATAGTAACGCCTTAAAAAAGGCGGACTTATTACTGATTACCGTCAAAGCATGGCAAGTCGAACAAGCACTGCTCCCTCTATTAGCGCAATTAAACCGCGACACTATTTTACTATTTATGCATAACGGTATGGGGGCGGTGGATAACATTGCAGCCTTAATTAGTGAATTTCCATTGCTATTAGCCACGACTACTCACGGCGCATTAAAACCATCAATCAATCAGGTGCTACATACCGGTAAAGGTGTGACTCAATTGGGGGCTTATAACACCAAAGGCGAACAATGCCAGTTTTTGGTGGATGTCCTTGCACATGCATTACCAGAAGTTATGTGGAATAACACCATTGAAGAGGCCTTATGGCATAAGCTTGCGATTAACTGCGCAATTAATCCGATTACCGCGTTAGAGCAATGTCGCAATGGTGATTTAGCCAATCAGCGCTTCCAACAGCAACTTGAGGATATTGTTGCAGAAGTGGCTTCTGTGATGAACGCTGAAGGTTTTTCGGTCATGCCGTCATCGCTCCTAACTAAGGTTCAACAGGTGATTCAAGCCACTGCCGTGAACCACTCTTCAATGCATCAAGATATTTTCTATCAACGGAAAACCGAGATAGACTTTATTACTGGCTATTTATTAAAGAAAGCTGAGAAACACCAACTCGCAACAGTAGAAAATAGTAAGCTATACCACGCCATTAAACAGATAGAACACAGTTGGGAAAGCCAATGAGCAAACGAATTTTAGTCCCGATAGCACCGGGCAGCGAAGAGATGGAAGCGATCACCATCATCGATATGATGGTCAGAGCGGGCTACCAAGTCGTTGTAGCCAGTGCCGCTTTCGACGGACAACTAACAATGAAAGCCTCTCGCGGAGTAACGTTAACCGCAGACTGCAAATTGGTAGATGTGGCAGATGAAGAATTTGACGTGATTGCACTACCCGGTGGTGTTGGTGGCGCAGAGACTTTTCGCGACAGCCCGCTGTTAATCGAAATGATCAAGCAGCAGCATTATGATGGTCGCTGGTTAGCCGCTATTTGCGCTACGCCCGCCTTGGTCTTTCAGCATCATCAGCTTTTCCCACAAGCCATCATGACTGGGCACCCTGCTTTTCGCGAGCACATTCCCACCGATTTATGGCGAGATAAACGCGTAACCCTTGATGTAAACCACAAGTTGATCACTAGCCAAGGACCAGGAACGGCGCTTGAATTCGCTATGGAGATCATCATTTTACTCTCTGGTAAAGCGCATGCATGGTCAATTGCAGAGCCAATGGTGACGCTGCCAACGCTGCATTATCACGAGTTAGGTGAACGATAATGTTTGACGTGCAAACCATTCGCGAACAATTTCCTGCGTTAAAACAATCGGTGAATGGAGAAACTCTGGTTTATTTAGACAGTGCCGCCACAACGCAAAAGCCACAAATAGTGATTGATACCCTCACCCACTATTACAGCGCACAAAATGCGAACGTACACCGTGGCAGCCATAGTTTAACGGCTCAAGCCACCAGTCAATTTGAAGCCGCGCGCGATAGCGTGGCGCAATTTATTGGCGCACAATCAAGTAAAGAAATTATTTGGACTCGTGGGGCAACAGAGGCGTTAAACCTCATCGCGCAAACTTATGCACGTAATACCCTGCAAGTAGGTGATGAAATCTTAGTCAGTGAGATGGAACATCACGCCAATATTGTTCCCTGGCAAATTGTCGCACAGCAGACTGGTGCTAAAGTCATTAAAGTCCCAATGACAGCAGACTGTCACTTTGATCAACACGCTTTCAATAAACTACTCACGAACAAAACGAAAATTGTGGCAATCGCTCAAGTCACCAACGTAACTGGCACGCGCCAACCGATCGAAGCGGTGATTGAACAGGCGCATCAACTGGGTGCCATTGTAGTGGTTGATGGCGCACAAGGTATTGTTCATGAGTCAGTTAATATGGCGCAATTACAGGCTGACTTTTACGTATTCTCCGGGCATAAGCTTTATGCTCCAGCGGGTATTGGTGTACTTTACGGCAAATTGTCTCTGCTTGAATCCATGCCACCATGGCATGGCGGCGGCAAAATGGTCGAGAAAGTTTCCTTTGACGGTACCACTTATTCCGATCTTCCCGGTAAATTTGAGGCAGGCACACCGAATGTAGCCGGAGCCATTGCACTGGCTAAAGCGATTGAATGGTATCAAGGCTGTGATCGAGAAGCGGTTGAAACACACTTGCATCATTTACAAGCACTCACTTACCAAGCACTGCAACAGCTCGATGATATTCGCGTGGTTGGTTATCAACCCCACGCCAGTGTGATTAGTTTTGTGATGGAAGGCGTTCACCATCAAGATATTGCCACTCTACTTGATCAACAAGGTATCGCACTTCGAGCGGGACATCATTGTGCTCATCCGCTAATGGATGCACTAGGTTTAACGGGAACAATAAGAATTTCGTTCGGTGTTTACAACAGCGAGCAAGATGTAGAAAAATTGATCGCTGCGCTCACCAAAGCGGTCGATATGCTGTAATGCACTCCCCCTTTATTAGGGGAGTATTTTTAGATAGGGAATACTTTTAAATAGATAGTACTGTTAAATAGATAGTACTAAGCGACACTTTTTATCTTCTCGATAATCGCCTTCAAACCATTGCCACGTGAAGGGCTTAAGTGAGCGATCAAACCGAGCTTGTCGAAATAGCCATCAATATCAAATGATTGAATTTGCTCAGAACGCTTACCGTTATAAGCAGCCATCACGAGTGCAATTAAACCTCTCACGATACGGGCATCTGAATCGGCGCAGAAAAACCAAACTCCATCGATTTCTTCGCTAACTAGCCAAACTTGGCTTTCACAGCCCGCAACCGTCACTTGTTGAGATTTCAACGCTTCAGGCATTTGAGGAAGCAATTTCCCCCACTGGATCACTTGACGATAGCGGTCTTCCCAACCTTTGAAGTTTTGCATAGTGGCGACAATATCCTCGGAACTAATATCACAACCAAAGGGCGAGTTAGGGAAAGTACTCATGACCGTTACACCTTATGTTTCTGAATTAGCTTTTCAACAATTCGTGCCACTGCAACAAAACCAAAAGTCGCCGTCACGACCGTTGCCGCGCCAAAACCACTAGCACAATCCATCCGTTTCGGTCCTTCCGCGGTTGATTTCACCGCACAAACGCTACCATCGGCTTGCGGATATTTAAGGTGCTCAGTGGAGAAAACACAATCTATACCAAATTTACGCGCAGGGTTAATCGGAAAATTGTGCTGGCGACGCAACGTATCTTTTAATTTTTTGGCTAGCGGATCTTGAATCGTCTTCGTTAAATCCGCCACTTTGATTTGTGTCGGGTCAACCTGACCACCAGCGCCCCCAACCGTAATCACTTTGATTTTATTACTACGGCAATAAGCAAGCAGTGAAGCTTTCGCCTTCAGGCTATCAATGGCATCAAGCACATAGTCAAACTCTTTACTCAAGTATTGATGTTGATTATCTGGAGTAATAAAGTCATCGATTAAGTTCACCACGCACTCTGGGTTAATCAGCTTTACTCGCTCAGCCATCACTTCAATTTTACTTTGCCCAACCGTACCGCTCATTGCATGAATTTGACGGTTGATATTGGTCACGCAAACGTCATCCATATCGATCAAAGTTAACTCACCAATACCAGTACGGGCTAACGCCTCGACAGCCCATGACCCAACGCCACCAATACCAATCACACACACATGAGCGGCGCGTAGAATATCCACCTCGTGATTGCCATACAGGCGACGCGTTCCGCCAAAGCGTTGGTTGTAGTTATCAGAGGCTGGGGTATCGAGTTCGCGCATAAATAGAAGTCCGATTAAATCGATAAAAACACAAAGAGTGCGATTTATACGCACTCTTTATTTAAAAGTCTAGCTTCCCTGTGAGTGACTTGAATCACCCGTTAACAACGCTTCAGCTTCATCAAATCATCATAAGGTAGTCACGCCGCTATTGTAGCTTTTCTGGTGGTAATGCCCAAGGAGCTTGTGTCGGTGAATTTTCTAATCCGAGCTTCCAAACGCGGCCAAAATGTTTGTAGTGCCCAGCTTCAGTTCCAGCGCGTTCACCCATGCCATGATACAAATCTAGGTGGTTTTGCTTCACCGCACCACCAGTATCTAACACAATAAGAATACGCAATTGATGCGCTCCACTCCAAGTACCATCGGCATTCAATAGTGGCACTTCGGCTAAAATTGGCGTACCCATTGGGAAAATAGAACGGTCCCCCGCCACTGACGCCATCGGTAATAATGGGATACCAGCAGAGCCAGTCACAGGCGCTGCGGCTCGTGGTTCAAAAAAGACAAACGATGGATTTTGCTCAAGCAACTCTTTCACTGTCACCTCATCGTTAGCAAGTACCCATTCTTTTATAGCTTTGAGGGACATTTTCTCTCGTGGCACTAAACCACGATCAATCAACACACGCCCAATACTGACATAAGCTTTATTATTTTTGCCGCCGTAAGCGAAGTATTCTAAGCTATCATCATCTTCAAAATGCACAAAACCACTGCCTTGAACTTCCATAATAAATGGGTCAATCAAGTTCGCGGCATACCCTAATTCCAACCCTTTGCCAGCCAAAGCACCATCATAAATCTGCGCTCGCGTTGGACAATCAATATCGCATTGCGGTAAGGAGTAAACCGGATATTTAAAGGTCGCGTCAGGGTAGTGACGAAGTTCCATTACAGGAGAAAAATAGCCAGTAAAAAGCACATTACCTTGTTTGTCACCACCACCTAATTGCGCAGCTTGAATACCAAAATTGGCAAGATCTTTAGGCTCACCACTTTGCAGTGCCCACTCACTAATCTGCTCGTATAAAGGTTGATAAATTGCAGCCATCGACGGTGAGTTGCTAATCACTTGCTCACTTTGCTTAGAAAACTCGGTGAAATCACGAGGCGTATTCGAATCAATAACCGTCGTCTTATTGAGTATTTGCGGAAATTCACCACCGTTATATTGCTGTGCGCGATCGGTTGGTTGAGCACAACCGGCTAAAAGCGTGATAACGACAAAAGGAAGAATGGGTTTAATCACAGGAGTCATCCAGTATTTTTCATTAACTGGAAGCATGACAAACTCCCACCCAAACCGCAATTAGCAAATTGTTAGCGAAGGTTTTTTTTGTGTTTCCCTGACAATTGAAAGGTTGGGTTATAGTGTTCTGACGACACTAGTTTCATTTCAGAATACCTTTCATTGAGCATTTTGTAGCGATAGTGTTCATCACCAATTTGATACTCAATATAACGACCATCAAAATCAAAAGAAGTGGCTAAGACTCGCCCATCACTCATTACACCTTGTTTACCCAACTCAATATGTTTAGCGGCATAGGGGGCGACATTTTGCTCAACCCAAATACCATATACCTGTTCTTTGGGGGTTAAATAATCTGAGATACGAAAAAAAATATCACCATATAAAGAGAAAACAACAACCGTTCCCATTAATGCTAATACTATTAATACTCGTTCTATTACCATTATTCTACGCAAATGAGTCTCCTGCGTGACTAGATCTATGGGTTGATCTTTTATCATTTTATCTCGGCTCTAAATCTTCTTTTGATCACTGTAAGCCTTTGTACTGCAAATACTCTAACCCATTAAGAATGACAGTAAAAATCAGATCTCAAATAATTGCAGCAAACTCAAAAAATCGCTTGCTGACGAAGGAATAAAAAGTCACCATAAAAGCATAAATAAACATTAAGAGTGTTTTTATAGTGAAGATTCGTAGTACTGCTCTCGTTAAAGGTTTTAGACAATCTGCGCCTTATGTGAACGCCCATCGCGGTAAAGCCATGGTTGTTATGCTAGGCGGTGAAGCCATTGCTGATAAGAACTTTACCAATATCATCAGTGATCTCGCCCTTCTTCATAGCCTAGGGGTGAAAATTGTATTGGTTCATGGGGCTCGCCCACAGATCAATCATATTTTGGCAAAAAACAACTACACCACGCCTTACCATAAAGGTATTCGAGTCACCGATGAAGATGCATTAAGTTTAGTTATGCAGGCTGCAGGACAATTGCAGCATGCCATCACCGCACGTTTATCAATGAGCTTAAACAACACCCCCATGGCCGGTACCCAACTTAACGTCGTTAGTGGCAATTTTGTCATTTCTCAACCTTTGGGTATAGATGATGGTGTCGACTATTGCCACAGTGGCCGTATTCGCCGTATTGATATTGAAGGCATTAATCGCATGCTAGACCAAGGCTCTATTGTGTTACTTGGTCCTATCGCTAGCTCGGTTACTGGAGAGTGTTTCAACTTACTTTCAGAGGAAGTGGCCACTCAAGTCGCCATACGACTAAAAGCGGAGAAACTCATCGGTTTTTGTTCAGAACAAGGGATCATCGATGAACAAGGTAATGCGATTGCCGAACTCTTTCCCGCAGACGTTGAACAACTACTACAACGTTTGGAAACCGACATTGACCACTCTCAAGACAGCAGCTCTGGCACGCTGCGTTTTTTAAGGGCATCTGTCTCTGCATGTCGAGCTGGTGTACCGCGCAGTCACTTAATTAGCTACAAAGAAGATGGGGCTTTGATTCAAGAACTGTTCTCTTTTGATGGTATTGGTACACAAATTGTCATGGCGAGCGCTGAACAAGTGCGCTTGGCACAAATAGACGATATCGGAGGAATTTTCGATCTCATTCGTCCTCTAGAAGAACAAGGCATCTTAGTACGTCGTTCTCGTGAACAACTAGAACAAGAGATCCATAAATTCACCATCATAGATAAAGATGGCTTGCTGATTGGTTGCGCTGCGCTTTATCCGTACCCAGAAGAAGGGATGGCTGAAATGGCTTGCGTGGCAATTCATACGGAATATCGAGATGGCAACCGTGGACTATTATTGCTTAACCACATGAAGCAACAGGCAAAGAACATGGGTCTAGATAGGCTTTTTGTACTGACAACACACAGTTTACACTGGTTTAGAGAACAAGGTTTTAATGAGGTTGGTGTGGAATCATTGCCGATTGCTAAGCAAAGTTTGTACAACTATCAGCGTCGTTCAAAAATTTTAGTCCTGCACCTTTAACGTCAGTTTTATCTACGATACCCAAACTACTTGGAGTTGCAGGTAGGCGGCAAATGAGTGAATCCCCATGAGCATAGATAAACAATGTGATTGGGGTGAGCAAACGTAGCCAACACCGCTGCAACTTTAAATAGGAAGGGGATAATCCGGTTAAATAAACACATACAATCAAATGCAAACGTTTGCACTGCGTCATTCGTAAATAGGTACTTTATTTACCTAATTATTGTGTGTAGAATCAGCCGACGTCATTAGATGTGTATGTTTAATAAACGACTCAGGAACTTGGCTTCATATGTAGATCTCAATAAATTATAACCGCTGTTAGCCCGCACGATCATGCGCTGACTTATACAGAGGTTTTAACGAACAAGAGACTAAATGGCTTGCACGGATTGCTTTTACTACTCACGTACTTAAGAGCAAAACTCTATGAAAACAATCATTTGTAACTCACCACAAAGCTTTTGGGATATGGGAGACCACCAGTTTCTCGAAGGACACAATGTCCACTGCGTATTCCCAGCAAACAGCAAACTACGAGGCTTTATTCTCAGCTCTCAAGACCGCTACAAGATAAAGAATATCTCATTCACTCATGCCTTTGCGTAAATTAGCGCTCGAAAAATAACAGATTCACGCACCAAAAAATGCAGTAAACATTTTCTGGTGCTATACCCAAACTACTTGAAGTTGCAGGTAGGCGGCAAATGAGTGCATCCCCATGAGCATAGATAAACTATGTAATTGGGGTGAACGAATGTAGCCAATACCGCTGTCACTTCAAGTGGAAAGGGTATATTAACTTCAATTAATTCTTTAGCCTTACCACTAAGCCACTCGCGCGCTCAGTTTTGACTCTGATCCCTCGCTTCATGGTTGTCATATCAGCAAATAACATTAATTGTTTCTTAGCCCGTGTGATCCCTGTATAAATAAGCTCTCTGGTTAGGATCGGGCTAAAGTCAGGTGGTAAAATCATCAAGGTTAAATCAAATTCACTGCCTTGTGATTTATGAATGGTCATTGCGTAGGCCGTTTCATGTTCGGGCACTCGGCTTGGTAAAATCGCTTTTACACTGCCGTCAGGTAATTCAAAATAAACTTTTAGACGCTGCTGCTCATCGCTGCTATCGCGCATACAAATCCCAATGTCACCGTTGTAAAGCCCTAAGCCATGATCATTGCGCGTCACCATCACTGGACGGCCGTGATACCACAGCTCATCTTGAGCTTTGATCAGCTTACGCGCAGCTAATGCACGTTCAATGCGTTGGTTTAGCCCGGTAACCCCAAAATCACCTTCCCGAATTGCACATAACAATCGGCATTGATTAAAACAATCAAGCACAGCTTTAGCTTTTTGTGCTTGAGTCTCAGGTACTTTGGTGCTGCTATCAATCACCACCTCATCAATACGAGTCAAATAACGGCCGTATTGTTTAACTAAGGTTTGCAACATGAGGTTGTAGCTTTCGCTACTGAGCGAATGGTGTGTAATATCGGCATAATCGCGTTTGAAGACTTCATCGACCATGGCTAGTTGCCCAGCATTGATCGCTTTAGCAAGCTGACCAATACCGGAACGCGCATCAAAACGATAGCTTTTTTGCAGCATGCACAAACTATCTGAAACATGACTTTCTTGAGTATGAGCATTCAAAGTTAAACGTTGATATCCCGTTAGCTGTGACAATTGCTGGCTATGTAAGCGGCTATAGCCGTAGTCTAAAAATGAGCAAATATCACCCAACACCGCTCCGGCTTCGACTGAAGCAAGCTGATCTTTATCCCCCAGTAGAATCAAGCGCGCGTGTTTGGGTAGTGCATCAACCAATTTGACCATCATCGGCAAATCGACCATTGAGGCTTCATCAACCACCAAAATATCAAGGTGTAATGGGTTGCGCTGATCATGTCGAAATTCAACACTGTTTGGAATCGCCCCCAACAAGCGATGAATAGTACTCGACTCGGTCGGAATCGCAGCTTTGAGCTGCGGTTCGACCGCAAGTTCTGACACTGCTTTACCAATCGATTCAGTTAAACGCGCCGCGGCTTTACCAGTAGGAGCCACTAACTTAATGGTTGGCGTTTCACCGTGTTGCAGGGCTTGAGTAATCAAGGCGGCCAGTAGTTTGGTGACCGTGGTGGTTTTACCGGTTCCCGGCCCGCCAGAAATGACCGCAAAGCGACGAGTTAATGCCACAGCGGCCGCAACTTTTTGCCAATTAACGCACGAAGCCTGCGGAATTAATTCCTCCAATGAATACAATTCACTGACGCTACTAGCCGAGCTAACAACGCGATCAATAGCACTCCAATCGAGCTCATCAACTGCGATAACATCGAGAAAATCACACACCAATTGCTGACGTACTACCGCATTGCTGGTATCGGGTAATTTCACGAGTGCGTTGAACAAGAAATGATACTGGCGAGCAAACAATATATCGAGCAACGATTTGAGCTTTTGTACATCGGTAGGCTTTAAGCTCATTGGTGTTCCAAAGCTTGTTAAACGCTCAGCCAAAGTCACTTCATAATGCCAATAACGGTGCAGGTATAATCGCTGCCCATCAAACATTAATGGTACCGCTTCACCGCGCTCGCCTACCAACGACGACGTTTTCAACAGTTCAAGCCAGTCAATCGTCAGTAATTGTTGATTCAGCAACGTTGCTGCTTCACCAAACAGCCCCAACTTGGCTGCAAGGTCAATGCCTTGCGCTGAGGAAGTTTCCGTTAAAGATAAACAGATATGTCCTTTGGCTAATTCACTGCTTACTACAGCGGCGATAAAACCTAACGCTTCACTTTGCTCTGTGGCGAATTGTTGACGACTTTTTTGCTCAATAAAGCGAGCAAATTGATAATCCAATTGGCGAAGTGAGCCTTTCTCTGCTAGCTGCTTAAGTGTCATCATCAAAGTGAGTTTCATAGATCTAACTCCATTTGACCAGCGTTAGTTGCACGTGCATCAATCACCTCTCCATCAATCAATCTATCCATCTCATCGAGCAGTTCAAAACTGGGCTTGGTTGAGAAAATCCCATGTTCAGACTCACCATCCATGCCGCGTAAAAAGAGATAATAGACGCCACCAAAATGGTTATGATAGTCATAGTTCGCTAAACGACTGCGTAAGAAACGATGCAGTGCTAGCGCATAAATTTGATATTGCAGGTCATAGCGATGATCGGCCATAGCCACTTTTAGACGCTCGCCATGATAAGCCGCCACTTCATTGCCCAAATGATTCGATTTCCAGTCCAATACGTAATACTTACCTTGATGCTCAAACACCAAATCAATAAAGCCTTTCAGCATACCTTGTACGCTATAAAATCCGAGATCTCCCGCTTTCGCTGATAAAGGATCATGGCGCTGAATGACACGGTTCAACGCTGGAGCGGTGAGCACTTCAATCGGCAAGAGGAATTCCATTTCAACCAAACGCTGCTCGGCGCTCTTTTGGTTCAAACGAAGTGTTTTGCCATCTAAGGGCGTATCTAACACCGTATCCACCAGCGTTTGTAATATTGGTAGCCACTCGAGTTCAATTTGCTCTCGTTGCATCAACTCCATGATTACTTGCTGATTGGCATCGCTACTGGCAGGCTCAGTAAATTCGACCTCTTCAAATAATGAGTGTAAAAAAGTGCCTGGCGTTGCACCGCGTGGGAAGGTAAAAATGGAACGTTCAGGCTCAAGTAATAAGGCTTCATCTTGCTCGTCGGCAGAATCGATATCAAAGCCTGAGATTTCAAGGGTCGCGTCATGGTTAACATGTTTCGAGCCTTGTTTGACCAGTCCTGAATAACTGGTAATGCGCCATAAGCGATCAATCTGTGCTTGCAGAGTTTTAGCCGTTAAGAGCGGTGTTGCTCCATCGGATGCTTTAAACATTTGATCCTGTGGAGCGGGCGGCTCTTCAATCACCACTTGCTCATTAACCTGTGCACTCAATGCAGAGCTCAATTGGGCAATACCCGCCTCTTGCCCATTTTGCAGTAAATAGCCTATTGCACTTAAATGGACGCCCGTCGGCTCTTTGGTTGATCGACCATTTCGCAGCGGCGCAATGCCAATAAAACAGCCGTAGACGGCGCGAGTTAATGCCACATAAATTAAGCGTAGATCTTCAGCTAAACGCTCTTTATCGGCTTGCTTAATCGAGGCATCACAGGCCGTAATATCGAGTACGGTTTCATCATTCGCAGCATCATAATATTTGCCCTCACTGGCTTCTCGGTAACTGACCACAAACGGTAAAAAGACCAAGTCATATTCCAAACCTTTTGATTTATGGATGGTGACAATCTGTACCAAATTACGTTCAGATTCCAAACGCTGAATTTGCTCATCACCACCACCTAAGCCATTTTCCGCATCACTGATGGCTTGCGCGAGCCAACGCAGCAAACCGTGGTCACTATCGATTTCTTGGCTCGCTTGTTGTAACAATTCGCCAATGTGCATGAAGTCAGTCAGTGCACGTTCACCGTCCTCTTCTTCAAGCCAACGCTCGGCAATATGGCGCTTACTCATCACACTGCGCAACATCGGCAGCACACCACGCTCAATCCATAATTTGCGATATTCTTTAAATTCGTTAACCGCGTTTTCCCACACCATTTCATCGTTGTTTAAATCATCAAGGCTGGCGGCATCTAAAGCAAAAAGTTGCGAAGCCAAACTGGCACGTAGAGCACGGTCGTTTTCTGGCGTCAGGACCGCTTGCAGCACGCGTTGTAAATCTTGCGCAACGGCACTGCTAAACACGCTGTCTCGGTTCGACAAATACACACTGGCAATACCTTGTTTTGCCAATGCTTCTTTGATCATTCGCCCTTCATTACCAGTTCGCACTAATACCGCAATATCCCCTGCCTGCACGGTTTTCTGCGTTTTCCCATTTTCAAAATACGCTTGCTTTTGTTGTGCTGCTGTCAAAATGGTTTGAATTTGACTTGCGCACGCTTGCGCCATGCATTTGAGGTATTCGCCTTTGGGTAGCGGTTTATCCTCTGTTGCTTGCAACCAATAGGTTAACGCTGGTTGGGCTTTTCCATTAAGCCACCAGTGACGCTTTTCTGCATTCGGGCTCGCGTTGACCGCCAAAAAAGGAATATCCTGGTCGTAAATAAATGGGCTATCGGCTGTGGTGAAAATTTGATTCACCGCCTTAACCATATCAGCGCTTGATCGCCAGTTGGTGCCTAAGGTGTAATGCGCGCTCACTTGTTTTCGCGCTTTAATATAAGTAAAAATATCTGCACCACGAAACGCATAAATAGCCTGCTTGGGGTCACCAATCATAAACAAACCACATTCGGTTTTAGGCAGATAAATACGGCTAAAAATACTGTATTGCAGTGGATCGGTATCTTGGAATTCATCGATCATCGCAACTGGGTAAAGGGTACGAATGCGCTCAGCCAGCAAACCCAGTTCATCGTTATCCATTGCAGCAGAAAGCTGAGTCAACAGATCATCAAACGATAACCACTGCTTTTGTGCCTTCGATTTGGCAAGCATCGCTCGGCAATGAGTAATCGCGTGCGCCAGCAGCGGCGCTTCTATACTGATCGGGATTGCAAGAAAGTCATCAATAGCGGTAAACATTGCATGCTGTGGAGGGTTACCCTTTTTAGATTTAGCATCCAACGCACTTTGAGCAAACTCTTGTAGCTCTGTAGGTACGCTCAGTTCATGGCTCGGATTACTCGCCCACTGCGCCAAGAAAACCAGTCGTTTGTGAAGCGCTTTTTTCGTCGCAGCGTGTAAGTCTGACTCATTGATACACGCTTCAAATTCATCACACACAGCCAACCATTGCAGCTTTAGTGCTTCAACGCGAGAAAGAGACGATTGATAGAGCGCCGCCAAGTCACCTTGCATGGCATCAATGGACAACTTAAGCGGTGAACCCGTTAGGTAGCCGCCTATTTTTTCAAGCAAGACCGCTGGCGATGACCACAAACGGCGAACTTCCGCAGCCAGGTTGATCGGTAACGGATAAAATTGACGGCGCCAATAATCGGCAACTACTTGCGACTTGAGATGGCTTTCATCGGTAACGAATTCATTATTAAAACGACTGCCCGATTCAAAAGCATTTTGGGTTAACATCCGTTGGCAAAAGCCATGAATGGTATAAACAGCGGCTTCATCCATCTGTCTTTCGGCTTGCAGTAAAATTTGAGTCGCTTGTTTATGATCGCTGATGTGCTCCAGCAGCGGTTGGATCACTGGGTCATCACTACAACCACGAGAAAAGGCAATTCGCGCATCATGAATACGGGCACGAATACGGGCACGCAGCTCGGCAGTTGCCGCTTCAGTAAAAGTCACCACTAAAATTTGATCCACCGCCAGAGGTGCTTGGTGGCGTGATTCATCACTCCCATGTCCAAGCAGCAAGCGCAAATACAAACCCGCAATGGTGAAGGTTTTTCCCGTACCAGCCGAGGCTTCAATTAACCTTGCTCCATGCAATGGGAAGGTCATAGTTTCCAGTGGTGTTGCGACTGTTGTCGAGGTCATACTCATAAACGGTTAGCCTTTGAATGCGCAAGCGAGTGTGATCACGCTTGAATAATTGTATGAATAATCGAAAATATTTTATTAATTAAGAAGTTGTGCGATCTTTCTCACGGTTCGCCTTGCTAGCAGCCTTTACCATCCGCGCCACGAGTTGAGTGAACCTACAGAGTTACTTTAACCCACCGAATAATGGTCCCTCTGACCTGTGGCCGTACAGCGAACGCCCTACACAATAATGATTTACTGGCGGCCACCTTGCTTCTTATTACACTGCTCAACACAAACACCAAAGCGATAGTCATAAAAACTAATCACGTTTAGTATCAGCTGCATCTTTGATCCACAACCTTGGACCTTGCATCACTAAACTTGCCAATAGATGCACTTGTTGAGCAAGTTCATCACTCCATTGTGGCCAAATTCGCGCAATATAGACATTACCGCCTTCTCCCGTTGTCATATAACCATCATTAAAACATTCCGCCATTTTCTTCAGCGATTTATCTTGATCCTCAATCCATTTTCCTCGGTTAAAACCCGCTTCAATGCTGGCTAACGCAGTTTTCGGGAAATAGGCTAGTGGCTCAGTCATGCCTTGGTAAAACAGACAAACCAGTTCTGCGAGCAAGCTTTTAGCTTGTTCGGCATCTGGCATTGGTGGGTAGATTAAGTGTTGCGCCCCCTCTTTGCGGTCATAGCCAATCACATGCGTTGGCTGACATTTGCCCATCGCAGCTAAAGCAAGGTGATCGATCCACGCTGCGAGGTAATCTTGCGAACGAATAGCACCGCTGCGGTAACGCACAAGACCAGTTTGGTAATATTTGGTTAACCACCCCGTCAGATGCACACGTTTGCCTTCACCGAGAACATCAAAATATAAGTCTATTTCTTGATCATCAATTGGCGATTGACATAAGAAAGTGATTTTTTCAGCTAAGTCCTGTGCTTGCACACGGTTGGTTTCAAACTCCAACTCACCAAAAGCACCAATCGGTAATTTGCCTTGCGCGCGCTGTTGTTTAGTAAAGTCATCCAGTGCTTGTGGCGAATCTGGATGTTCAAGTAGTACCTCTAACAAGGCGTCACGTAATTGATAGCTTTCAAGGCCGTTTAAAACAAAAGGCTCATCATCTTCCATCACCGGTAGTGGTGGTTCAAAGGTCACTTTTAAGCGACGATTAAAGAAATACTGCACTGGCAAGCGCCAAAAACGTTGCAACTCAACCAGATCCAACTCTAATGGATAGGTTGCATCTAACAAGTAATTATCGAGCGCTCGATTAAATTGACCACTGGCTTGCCCTTGGCGATTGGCCGCAGGTAACCACTCTTTGGCATAGCTGCCCGTTTCACTCAAAAAAGCGTTAGGGCTAAATGGCACCATGGCATGGGTAATCATTAACGCATCTACTAACCTTTGACCAGATTGATCACTGCCGAGTTCTTGATCCCCTTCGAGACAATAGTTTTGTTGGCAATACTCTAAAAGCTCTGATACCAACACCGAGGGAACACGCTCGCTGTTATCTTGAATAGAGCGCCCCACATAGCTGATGTATAACGTCTGCTGCGCCGAGAGCATCGCTTCCAAAAACAGATAACGGTCATCATCACGTCGCGAGCGGTCGCCTGCTCGTGTACGGCCATTCATTAAATCAAATCCTTCCGCTGGCATGGTGCGCGGATAAACACCATCATTCATCCCTAGCAAACAAACTGTTTTAAAAGGGATAGAGCGCATTGGCATTAATGTACAGAAATTGACTTGCCCAGCTAAAAAGCGCTGGCTGACTCGTGTACCTGACAGCTTGTTTTGCAGGTACTGGGTAATAATACTGGGTGCAAGAGCTTGTTCATAACCTGCATCAGTCAGTTGCTCTTTTAGTTGCGACAAGGTATCGCGGATGGACTTGAGCGCCATTTCACCTTCTAACTCAACGCTAAAGAAACCTTCAAGCACCTCACCAAGTACAGTTCGCCACTCGTCCACAGCTTGGGTTTGAGCCAGTCGTTCGCGATAATGACTCACTTGCTCAATAAAGTACGCGAGTTTACCAGCAAGTTCCGCGCCCATCCCTTGCACTTCATTGTAAGGCGCCAGTGCACACTCATCTTGCTCAAAAAGCCCTACAGATTCTGGCATCGCGTAGCCGAGCAACATACGTTCAATGCCAAACTGCCATGTATTTTGCTCTGTGTGTGGCAATTCAAATTGTTGCGCCGTGGCTGCGTTAAGCCCCCAACGAATACCCGACTCTTCCACCCACAGTTTAGCTTGAGCAAATTCATGTTCATCCAACGCAAATTTTGCCATCATGGCTGGCGTTTCTAATAGCTCAAGCAGCTCTGACGCTAGGCAGCGTGAGTGCGGCAAATTGACTAACTGCATTAATGCGGCCAAGATCGGGCTTTCTTGATCGGCACTGCGATCCGAAATGGAATAAGGAATAAAGCGCTCGCCCGGTGCGTTACCAAATACCGCAGCAATGGCTGGGCTGTAGGCGTTGATATCCGCCACCATCACAATAATATCGCGTGGTTTCAGTTCAGGATCGCTATCAAACATCGCCAGCAGTTGGTCATGCAACACTTCTACTTCACGCATTGGGCTATGGCAAGCATGAAGGGTTAAGGAAGGATCACCTAGGGCAATCACTTGCTTATGGGTGCTACTTTCAAGCCTGTCATCGTCTTGATGTTCTTCTAAATGTAAAATATCGGCGTGCAGTTGATGCAATAAACTGTCACGTGGCACATCGATAAAAAAGTCATGCTCTTCGTTTTCAGTTTGAGACAGTAAATAAAGGTTATCACGCCCCAATTTGCCCATCGACGCTAATAAGCCATTGCCCACCGCCGCTTCAGTATGCAGTTCATCCACAAGGTTAGCTTCAATATCACCTTTGAGTGGCGAACGCTCACCTTCAAATCGAACATCACTGCCTTGTAAGGCAAACTGTTTACGCTGCTGACTTTGCAGTTTGGCGAGGGTTTTTCGGTCGCGAATTTCCCCCCAGTAGTGTTGGCAGGGGTTGGTAAACATGAGATGTACATCGATATGTTCACCTAAAGCTTTAAGCGCATCCATATAGCGCGGCGGCAGGGAGGAAATGCCAAAGATGAACAAGCGTTTAGGTAGTGTGGAGATATCCAAAGCACCACTTGCTAATTGCTCAATAAAACTTTTATATAAATTGGCGCGGTGATAATGCGACTGACCTTGTTCTAATGTGTATTGGTATAAGGCTTGCCACAGCATAGGTTGCCATGGGTGTTCATCACCTAACTCGCTGACCGTTTCCCCGGCTTCCCACTTGGCAATCCAGTCGGGGCGATACACTAAATAACCATCAAAAATATCGGCTATTTTTTCTGCCAGTTGATACAACTTCGATTGGTCTTCATCATCGTCAAGATAACGTTGTAAAGGCGCAAATTCGGCGTGAGTGAGCAGCGTTGGCAGCAAGTGCATCAACTTCCACGTCATGGCTTCTTTGTTGAATGCACTGCGCTTTGGCACATTAGGCAGTACTTTAGTAAACATATCCCAAATAAAGGTCGCTGGTAGCGGAAACTCAAGATTGGCTGCAACACCTAAATCTTTAGCCAGTGCCATTTTGAGCCACTGCGACATCCCAGGGCTTTGTACCAAAATCTGCTCTTTTTCAAATGGATTAACCAGCGGCGCATTTTTAATTAAATGCACTAACAAAATTTTTAAAGTATCGACTTTATTGGAATGGTAAACAGTAAACAAAATGCACTCACGCTTTTCTCGCCGTAATTAGGACTGAGATTAGCATAAGTGCATTCTATACTTGAGATTTTTATCTTTTGGATTACTTAAATTGCTGGCTATTTCATCTGGCAATCGAGTTGGTGTTTATCCAACCTCTCTAACTCATCAGTGCTGTTCAGCAATACGCGATGAGGTTGATAGAAATGCAGATAACGAATCGCCACATAACCCACAACCAATGTTGCTACTATCAGTTCTATGTCAGCTAAACCATGCACTTGTTGAACATATTCAGCATTCATACCGATGCTTTCCATCCAATGCGCCATTTTAAACAACGCGGTTGCACCAATCACCATTGGGAAGGTAAACGCGGCATAACCTGGGCTGAAAGGTAAACGTAGTAATTTAAAAAAGGCTAAGTAAATGATCGCGGTCATCAATACCGCGATGCCAAATAACAAAGCAATGATCACTGGCGATGGGTTTGCTGTGACCGTTAAATAACCAGCTAAAGATAAACTTGCCGGTGCGGCCAATATCGCTATGGTTGGTTTTGCGGCATCAGGAATTTCATGACGAAACATAAAACGATAAATCATGATCGGTAACATCACCGCATAAGTGGCTAAACCAAATACCAACGTGCCGTGGGCAATGGGAGCAAGCGCAGGGTTGCCAGAGAAAGCAACGTCAGCCACCACCATACCAACTGGTGGCACAAACCAGCTTGGCACCATGTGGTGAAGCTCAAAAACTTTGGCACGATGGTACAAAAAACTCACCAAGAAGATAATGTGCAAAGCCACCGCAAATAGCCATAATGCGTCCCCCGCCATTGGGTAAAAATGGCCAAGTGAATTAGAGATAATCATCACCCCCATCGCGAAAGTAGGAACCACACCGCCGACGACCGGGTGTGCGAGATCTTGACGTAATAAGTGGCTATGAAATAGAAACTTGATCGCTAGAATTACGATCAAAATACTTGCAACACTGGCGCCCAACCATTGGCCGTAACCGTTCAATGTAGTGAAGTTTTCCCAGCACCATCCTAAGCTCGCAATCCCTAGCGCTAAACCCGCCATTGGTGTTGGGGCTCCCATCACTTTTGCTTTAGCTACTTGAATCATATTGACCTCTTATTAACACTGACGAACTTACTACTTAATGTCGCCATCATACGCTTGCACTTTGTTCTAATATATCTAAATATATGGAACACACGTTCATATAAACTAAACGATCATTATGGCTGCTAATATCTCGTTAAAACAACTCAAAGTCTTTACCGCTATCACTCAGCATAAAACGTTAACGGAGGCTGCCAATGCACTTTTTTTATCGAAAGCTGCGGTCAGCATGGCGCTATCTGAATTGGAAAAGCAGCTCGGGCATGCGCTGTTCGACCGGGTCAATAACCGCCTAATCCTTAATCAAGAGGGGCAAAAATTACTGCCACTAGCGGATGAATTACTCAACCGAGCCAATAGCATCCAACAATTATTTGATGGTGAACAAGCCCTGTCAGGCAAACTTCGTATTGGCGCAAGTGATACGATTGGCAACCATGTTGCGCCATACTTGCTCAGTGCTTTTCGAGCAGAAACGGAGCATTTATCACAAAGTTTGTTTATATCTAATTCGGCTTTGATTTGCCAAAAGTTAGTTGACTATGAACTGGACATTGCATTGATCGAAGGAAAAACCTTGCATCCTGAATTAATGTCAACTCAGTTTAGCCAAGACAAAATGTGCATCATCTGCGCCACTGATCATCCGCTGGTGCAAAAAACTAAAATAACGTTAAGTGATTTTGAACATAGCGAATGGGTTCTGCGTGAAGCCGGTTCTGGTTCCAGAGAATTCTTCTTACGTACCGTCGCCCCCCGACTGGAACAGTGGTATGAAGCATTTGAACTCAATACAACAGAAGCCTTGATCAACAGTGTATCTGCAGGCCTCGGCTTAGGGTGTTTATCGACACTAGCAGCCCATTCAGCAGTGCAACATGGGCGAGTAAAAATGCTCAAGGTACCACTGGATATGAAGCGCCGTTTCTGGCTTTTAGTACATAAAGAAAAATACCAAAGTCCGCTGTTAAAACGCTTCATCGAATTTTGCCATACTCAAAACCTCCACCATTAGTTAAGGCCGAGTAGATAGTGACCATCCACCTCTCACTTTTCTCTCATCGCCTAGACTTCAGTGATTAAAAGCTGTATAAACAGCCAGTGGAATTTACGACTAAGTTAGAGGATTAACCATGGCTGTAATCGTCAAGTACGTGGTGGAACGCAACGGAGAAGAAAAGATGACTTTTACCTCTAAAGCAGATGCTGACGCTTATGACAAAATGCTCGATATGGCAGATGAGCTTTTCGAACTGCTGGGTAAAAGTGAACTGCTAGAAGATGAAGCGAAGCAAGAAGAACTTGCCATGTTCCTAGCACACAACAAAGAAGAAGTGCTTTATGCGTTGGGTGCAAAACGTAAACCTGCACCAGCAAAACCAAAAGCGGTGAAGGCAGCGAAAAACGAAACGCCTGAAGAAGACGCAGCTTAACTCTCTTTATCTTTGCTCAAACCGCTGGACGACCAGCGGTTTTTTATTTCCATCTAAAGAAATATATCGGTAAAAAGACAAAACGTATCGTTTTACGGACTTTCTCCCCTTTTGCCCTTTCCACCCTCTTCTCCACTCTTTATGATGTTTGACAAGTGAATTGACAGCGCAGTGATGATGCTCAACTCATCAACATACTGCGCTCCTATAATTGCAACATGGAGATATAAGATGGCTTACTTTGCACTTGCCTTTGGTACGGCAACGAAAAACCGTGATGGAAAAATCATTGAAGCATTTTTCCCAGCCCCAGTTCTAAACCCAAGTGATAAGTTCGTTAGCGCACTTGCGCAAATCGCTGGTTACAACGAAGGCAACCAAGCCATTGAAATTTCAGCGACACAAAGCGCACAACTCGCAACTGCTTTTGCCGACAACGGCGATAGCCAAAATGCGGCGTTTGCCGATAAAGCAGCAAACTCAGAACAACCATTGGTGCTTGTGATTTTAGCCACTGACGCTCAATCTCAATCGATTGCTGAAGGCTTCTTGAAACTGCAACTTATCTCTCACCGTTTAGTTCAGCCACACGGCACAATACTGGACGGCATCTTCGGTCTACTGCACAACATCGCATGGACTAATGAGGGCCCTATCGACCTGCCAGAGCTAGCAGATCGTCAAATCGAAGCTCGCCTTGCTGGTCGTGCATTAACCGTAGATTGCGTAGACAAGTTCCCTAAAATGGTGGACTACGTGGTCCCAACTGGCATTCGTATTGCTGATACATCACGCGTTCGCCTTGGCGCACACGTGGGTGAAGGCACGACCGTGATGCACGAAGGTTTCATTAACTTCAACGCAGGTACCACTGGAGTGAGCATGGTTGAAGGTCGTATCTCTGCTGGCGTAGTAGTTGGTAACGGCTCTGACATCGGCGGCGGCGCATCGATTATGGGAACGCTTTCTGGTGGCGGTAAAGTAGTGGTCTCTATCGGTGAAAACTCTCTGCTTGGCGCAAATGCAGGTTTGGGCTTCCCGCTAGGTGATCGTTGTACTGTTGAATCAGGCCTATACGTGACGGCAGGAACGAAAGTACGCATGCTCGATAACCAAGGGAACGAAGTAGAAATCATTAAAGCACGTGACCTTGCTGGTGTGTCTGATTTGCTGTTCCGCCGTAACTCGATTACGGGCCAAATTGAGTGTCTTGCGAATAAATCTGCCGTTGAACTCAACAGCATGCTGCACAGCAATAACTGATCAATTCCCCATCACAAATAATGAAAAAGGCTTGGTACATCACCAAGCCTTTTTTCTGAGCGCTTTATTTACACTGCCTCTAAAAATGCCTAACCAGGGTGCCCGTCTACTCTTGGGGTAATTAACATCGAGCCGAATTTCCAAACAAACAGGCTGAAAGCCAATACCCATAATGCGCCGCTAATGTTAACCATCATAAACAGTTGAGCTGGAAAAAATGCCACACCAAAACTACGAATAAAGGCAGCAATGACTAAAGCAAAAAAGGCCACACTCATATTTGGTCCTTGATATATAGCGCGTCCAGTATGGCCCATAGTAACGCGCGTGATCATCGCTAAAATCACCCCAGCCAAAGCACCAATCGCAAACAGATGAATTAAGTTGTGTGCGACATAAGTATTACCCATCAAACCACGAAGTAACAAGCTCAACGGCAAACAAACATAAGCGGCATGCAAAGACCAAACTAACGGTTCACTTAATGTTAACCACGGTTTCCAACGAATAAAGCGAGCTAATTGAGCAACACCAGTCATAATCATCAAAGGTTGCCCCAGTTGATCCATCGTCATCGGGAAAAAGCTCAAAATGAATAGTGCCGCTATGGGTGCATTCGCTAACCAATCAAGCCACTGCAAAGGCTGTGCTTTTTCAAAATTAAAACGCCTAGCGGTGAAAAAAGGAATCACGCGCGCGCCCATTACTGACAATAACAACGTGAACCACCACAGCATGGCTTGCCAGACCGCTGCGGAGCTAAACGGCGGCATGCCTTTAATGGTAGCGTAACTGGCAAAATTCGCAGCAATGGCTAGCACAAATAGCGGCACAAAAAAGAGATTCTTCCACCCTTTTGCTTTGACAACTCGGCTCCCAATTTCATACGCGGCCAACACTAAAAATAACGCTTCGATAGATGAAGTTAACCACAATGGCACTGGCATCCACAGTAGTACTCTAGGCGCTAACCATAACGCTACTAGCAGCAACAAACGGTAATGCTTAGTGCCGTTTATACCCGTCCAATTTTGCACCGCGGTAAGTAAAAAACCGACCACAATCGCCATAGCAAAACCGAACAGCATTTCATGCACATGCCACCACAACGCAGGAACTTGCAGCATTGACGGCTGGCCAGTTTGAAACATCCACACCCATAATGAAATAGCAATAATGGCATAGAGACTGCCCAGTAAAAAGAAAGGTCGAAAACCAAGACGTAACCATGCAGGAATACGTTCTTCGACTTTTTTATCAGTGATATTGAGCACGATGAATCCTCGTTGTTCTAATTAAATAGAGTGCGGCTTATTCACTCTTAGAAAGCATGAACCACGCCAACATTAATAATTAACAAAAACAATGAGATAACAAAACCCCATCAAACAAAAGAGTTAAAGCGACACACCCAAAAGAAGTCATAAAGACTCCTCTTAGTTTTTATGACTTACTCTTGCTAATCACCACACAAGCGGTCTGTTTTTGCTTGCCAAATCCGATAATTTGCGACAATGCTTTTTTACCCACAGGAATGAACGCTGAAGCCATAGCGTCAACTTCTGTTTCAGCATGTGGATCGTGAATGAAGAAGAATTTTTCACTCATGCCACTGAGCACAATCCAATGTGGCTCTTTTTTACCGTCAAATCGATAAGTACTAATCAAGAGTAAAACACATGCACCTTGATTAACCCATTGCTCAAGCTGCTCTTGAGTGGGAGGTGCATCAATCATCGTCACATCCTCATGGGTTAGTTGTTCACAAAAATCTTGATGAACCAATTCAATCACTTGCTTTTTATTTAGGTCACGCACGCTATCAATGAATGGTGTGCTCTTCGACTGACTCCATAACTCAACATGGTAACCACGCCTTGTCGCGGCCAGTGCCAGCCCATGACCACTGCATCCTCCGTGACCTGCTGCCATAAATATGGTGGTTGCTTCGCGCCATAGTTGTAGCTCTTCGGTGCGGCTTGGTTCAAACGATGTCGATAAGCAGGAAAAACTCATCAATAAACAAGCAGCACCGCAAGTAAACGGCGTGGTTTGCACATAAAGTGGCATCGGCAATTGCACTTTAGGCCCTTGCGGTGAAAGGCGTTTTTGCATCCGCCTCCCATTACATAGGTCATCGTAGTAATGGATTAATAATTTAAGGGTTTTATAGCCCATTTTTTCATATAAATTTATCGCAGCCGTATTGTCTTCACGCACTTCTAATCGTAATGTAGTCGCACCTTGATCAAGAGCAGCACGCTCGCATTGCTCAACTAAATTTTGAGCAATCCTTCGGCCTCTGAAATCAGGTTTTACGGCAATCGAATACAACCTTGATAGCTGTGTACCTTGATGAAATAGTAGCAATGCATAACCCGCCAGTTCTGTTCCGGCATCAGCCACAAAGAACACGGCTTGGTTGGAATGTAAAAAACGCTTCATTTGGCGCGGAGAAATTTTATCTCCCTCAAACAGCTGTTGTTCTAGCGCATTAAGAGCAGTGAGATCAGCACTTTTCGCAAGACGAAAGTCCATACGACGTCCCTAAGTGGTTGGCAAGATTGCAGCTCAATATTATTCCTATTGATTAAGGAAAAGAATAGCAATGGCAAACCTTTTGATCGTGACTGACCAGTCAAGTGACTGGCAACAATATTTCCCTTCGGAGCAAGTGGTGAGTGTCGATCAATACCTCAACACCGATTGGAAACAGACTCACCGCAGTTTACAAGTGGTGAACCTATGTCGCGATTATAGCTACATGAGCAGTGGCTATTACTGCTCGTTGATGGCAGAAGCTCGTGGTCACCGCGTGATCCCACGGGTCATGGCTATCAATGATATTAACCAACCATTTTTGTTGTCATCGGGCTTATTAAAACTCAATAAGCTGTGTACCGAAACTGACCATATTCAATGCAAAATTTATTTTGGCCGTACCGAAGAAAAAGGGTTGGATAAACTGGCACGGCATCTGTTCGAGCAGTTTATGGTGCCGGTGATTGAACTTGAGATGAATAAACACCAAGGTCAGTGGCAAATCAGTAAAATTGGACCATTCCCATTCCAAGATCTGAACGACCACGAACAAGACTTCTTTGTTGAGTCACTTGAGCTGTTCTCCACCAAAGTATGGCGCAAACCTAAACAAGAAAAGAAATATCGCTACGACATCGCCATGCTAGTGGATGAAGAAGAGAAAATGCCGCCATCCGATACATCGGCACTGAAGCGTTTTCGCCGTGCAGCAAACCGATTAGGCGTCAACCTTGAAACGATTTCACCGGATGATCTTTCCCGTTTAGGCGAGTTTGATGGTTTATTTATTCGCGCCACGACCAACATCAGTAACTACACCTATCGCTTTGCTAAAACCGCAGAAAAAATGGGCCTAGTGGTAATGGATGATTCTGAATCGATCATGAAATGCACTAACAAGGTTTTCTTAACCGAGCTTTTGCAACGCAATAATGTGCCTGCACCAAAAGGCGTTATATTACAAAGCTTTGATGAAAACTGGAAAACGCACGTTATGGAAGAACTGAGTTTTCCAATGGTGTTAAAAATTCCTGATGGTGCATTTTCTCGCGGTGTCGTAAAAGTGCGCAACCAAGAAGAGCTTGAACGCGAAGCTGGCGTATTGTTTGAAAAAAGTGCCTTGATTCTCGCGCAAGCGTTTATGCCAACCGATTTTGACTGGCGTATCGGTGTCATGAACCGCCAAGCGATCTACGCTTGTAAATATATGATGAGCCGTGGTCACTGGCAGATCTACCAACACCATAACAGTGGTCGAGTTTCATCTGGCGGCTTTGAAACTTTGGATCTCAAACAAGTACCTAAAAATGTGGTCGATGTAGCAGTGAAAGCGGCTAACCTTATTGGTGGAGGGTTATACGGCGTTGACTTAAAAGAAATTGATGGCCAAGTATATGTGATTGAAGTCAACGACAACCCAAGTATTGACCACCAAGTTGAAGATGCATTCTTAGGTGATCTACTTTATGACCGGGTGATGACGGAGTTCTTGCGCCGCATTCAAATGCGTGGCTTCTAACCATCAAACATAACGGAAATGCTCCTCAAAACAGCAAGTTTTGAGGAGCATTAATTAAGGATAAATATGGAATTCTTGATTGATCATTGGCGCTTTTCTTCTTCTCCGCCAATACAACACACAAATCACGCTTCAACTATAGAACCGAATAACTGGTATCACTGCCAACGTGATAAGCAAGGGTTGCGTGAATGGCTATTGGAATATCAAATTCCCAGCACGATAGTCGATAGCTTATTAGCTGAAGATACGCGACCGTTATTCGAGCAATATGATGATGACAATTTTTTGTTGATCTTGCGTGGTGTCAACATGAACGACAACGCAAACCCAGAAGACATGCTCAGTGTGCGGATTCTTTATTTCAATGGTGCGCTCTTTTCCACACGAAAAATTCCATCCAAAGCCATCAATGGTATTCGAGAAGCTCTACTGGCAGGGCAAGGACCTCAAACCTTATCTGAGGTTATTGTACAAGTGATCGATGGCCTGAATAAAAATATTGATCACTACTTAAGCAGCATCGAAGAAAAAATCACTCAATACGATACCGAAATCGAGTTGAGCGAAGATCTTATGCAAACCCATAAAGCGTTGCTCAAAATTAAACGCTTTATTAAGCCACAACAATACGCAATCGATGACTACTGCAACTCAGACGTTGCGCTAGCCAATAGCAAAAATTTGCGCCTGCGGCACAGCGTTAACACCATTACTCGTATCAATGAAACACTCGACTTCTTTCTTGGTGAACTGGAAATCATCAAAGGTGAATTGCGCCAATATCACGCCGAAAAGATGAACCAAAATACCTATTTGTTCTCGGTTATTGCGGCTATTTTCCTACCCACTAGTTTCTTAACTGGCTTACTCGGAGTCAATGTAGGTGGTATTCCGGGAACTGAATCCCCCGTTGCCTTTGGTCTGTTTTGTGCAGCGTTAGTGGGCATATTTGCGGTGGAGTTTTGGATTCTTCACCGTTTACGTTTTTTTAATAAAGATTAACCACTCTCGAGGGTCAGTATGTATATTTTTGGCTACGGTAGTTTAATCAATTCCGCTTCTCGCCAACTAACAGGGCAAACTGGGCAAGCGATTCCAGTCGTTGCTCATGGTCTCGTGCGTTGCTGGGGGAAAATTGATGACAGCTATGTATTATCACCGCTAGTGGTCAATATAGGCCAAGGAAAAGTAAATGGGGTGCTACTAGAAATAGATGAATTCGCCTTAGCAGAATTTGATCACCGTGAGCGTGGTTACGAGCGAATATCCATTTCTGCCAATCAAATAGAGACCGAGCATGCATTTAATCCACAACTTCCGATTTGGGTTTATGTCAAAGATTCGCCACAACCACCATGTGTACACAGCCCGATAGTACAAACTTATGTCGATACGGTTTTAGCCGGATGCTTAGAGTTCTCAGAATCATTTGCCCATCACTTTGTCGAGCATACCCTTGGTTGGCAACATCCTTTAGAGAATGACCGTCATGATCCTAAATACGGCAACCTTGCAGGTGTACAACCTAGTCACCACTCTATTATCGATGATTTAATTGCCAAAGTTCGTTAACAGTACATCAACCTACACACGATGACTAAAACACGCTTCCAATTAAAAAATAACGGCATTTTTAGAAACGTTTACACTACAACCAAGCCAGATTCTATCAGTGTTTGAGATCGCAAATATCAATATGAGTGCATTGTTCATTTGCGTTATTTTCACAGCCATTGTTAAATGCTTACATAAAATAAAAGAGGCATAACATGGCGACGATTAAAGATGTGGCTCGTGAAGCAGGCGTTTCGGTGGCAACAGTTTCACGTGTGATCAATAAATCTCCAAAAGCGAGTCAAACATCGATTGATTCAGTGACGGCGGCAATGAGTAAATTAGGTTATCGCCCTAATGCGGCCGCTCGAGCTTTAGTAAGTCAAAGTACTGATACCATCGGCGTATTGGTCAGTGATGTTTCAGACCCATTTTTTGGCACTTTAGTCAAAGCGGTCGATAACGTAGCTCACGATAATGGCAAACATCTGCTGATTGGTAACGGCTACCACCGCGCTGAAGAAGAACGCCAAGCTATTGAACTATTAATCAACAGCCGCTGTGATGCGTTCGTTATTCATTCCAAAGGCTTATCCGATCAAGAATTGGTTGCTTATGCAACGGAAGTGAAATCAATGGTGCTGATCAATCGATATATCCCTGAATTAGCAGAGCGCTGTATCTCACTTGATAATGCCAAAGGTGCTTACTTGGCAACCGAATATCTGATACGCCACGGACACCGCAAGATCGCCTACATAGGATCTTCACATAACATTGAAGATGCGACTGACCGCTGCGCAGGCTACAAAGCAGCATTGAAAGATCACGCTATTGAGCTGACCGCGAGTTATATCGAGTCGTCAGATCCAAATAATAAAGGCGGTGAACAAGCGATGACCAACTTACTGATCAAATCACTCGATATCACCGCCATCGTTGCCTACAACGACAATATGGCTGCTGGTGCCTTAAATATCCTAGAAGAAAATGGCGTCAAAAGCCCTGAAGAGATTTCAATGATCGGCTTTGATGATGCTTTAATTGCGCGCTATGTACGCCCAAGGCTAACCACCATTCGTTACCCAATTGAGATGATGGCAGAAAAAGCTGCCAAATTGGCATTACATTTAGCACGTGGTGATGTAATAGAAAAAGAGCCGATGATCTTTTCCCCTACTCTAGTCAGACGTAACTCTGTAGAGAAATGTGACCAAGATAAATAAAAGACAGCAATCTATAGAAAATAGAGCGTTACCTTTACTTATAAACAGCAGTCGAGGGCGAACTTATTATTCGCCAGTCTTCAACAAAAAAGGCGAGCTAATTTAGCTCGCCAAATAGGCCATCAACACCATTTGAGCAATGATTGTGCCCCCTCTCAGCGCAATCATTGCCCCTTCACATCATTAAAACTCAAACTGATAAGTCGTTTGATGTTGATAGTGCTCCCCGCAATTGAGTAGCCCGTTACTTTTTCCCCACTCGGGGTGATTAGGCCCATCAGGGAAATATTGGGTCTCTAACGCTAAGCCGTCATAACGTTGGTATAACTTAGATGCCCCTGGCGTTTCTGCAAGAAAGTTACCCGAATAAAACTGTATCGCAGGCTTGGTGGTTTTAACTTTCATTACCACGTCTTTACTCGGAGAGATCAGAGTCACCACGGTTTCTTTGCCATCATTTTTACCGTCAGAAAAAATAAAAGCATGGTCATAGCCTCCGGCCATGTTCTGATCATCATCCGATAAAAAATCACGGCCAATAACTTTGCTCTGGGTGAAATCAAAACTCGTACCATCAACAGCACGTAACTCACCGGTTGGTATTAAATCGTCACTGGTTGGCAAATAGCGATCAGCATCCATATGCAAACAATGATCGATACTCTTCGCATCCGAGTTTTCCCCAGCCAAATTAAAATAAGCATGGTTTGTTAGATTCACAGGAGTGATTTGATCAGCTTCTGCGTAATAATCAATGTGGAGTGCATTATCGTCAGTAAGCGTATAACACACTTTAATATCTAGATTCCCCGGGTAGCCTTGGTCACCATCAGCGGAATGCAATACAAAAATCGCTCTGTTGAGTTGTTGAGACTCAATAACCCAACGGCGCTTATCAAAACCAATCAGCCCACCATGCAGTGAGTTAGAGCCGTTATTGACCCCCACTTGATAGGTATGATCGCCGATGGTGAACTGCCCTTTTGCGATACGGTTAGCATAGCGACCGACAATAGAACCCAAATACGCGCCCTGCTTCATGTGTTCGCGCATATCCGGTGAACGCAGCAGTACCTCACGCGGTTTACCTTTCACAGGCAACACACAGCTAAGCCAAGTCGCACCAATATCCATCAATGAAACACTCATACCATTAGCATTGGTCAAATGAACCAAGCGAGCTGGCATATCATCAAACGATGGCGCACCCGCCATCGCTTCTTCTAGCTGTAAAAAATAGTCAGACATCACTTATAAAACCTCAACCAAGCCTGCACCTTCTTTTGCTTGGCAGACATAAATCGATTCTTTTAAGCCAGTCGCTGCTTGATATTTCTGCTCAACGGTTGTTTTGATTTCATCAACCAAGGCTGGTGGCACCAAGGCCACAATACAACCACCAAAACCGCCACCAGTCATGCGTACGCCACCTTGCTCGCCGATCACGTCTTTGACCATATCAACCAGTGTATCAATCTCTTTAACCGTGATTTCAAAATCATCACGCATTGATGCGTGAGACTCAGCCATCAACTCGCCCATCCGTTTCATGTCATGAGTGCGTAGAGCTTGAGCCGCTTCAACCGTACGGTCATTTTCAGTAATCACGTGACGAGCGCGTTTCGCGACCATTTCATCTAACTCAGACTCTTTCGCTTTAAACTGTTCAATAGTCACATCACGAAGGGCTGGAACACCAAAAATGCGCGCGGCTTCTTCACACTGCTCACGACGCGTGTTGTATTCACTGTCAACCAAACCACGTTTCTTGTTTGAGTTGATGATCACCACCGCCATATCTTCGGGCATAGAGACTGCCGTTGTTTCTAGGCTACGACAATCCAAAAGCATCGCGTGGTTTGCGCGCCCTTCTGCAGAGATCATTTGGTCCATGATCCCGCAGTTACAGCCGACGAATTCGTTTTCGGCTTGCTGACCATTAAGCGCCACTTCGGCTTGGCTGATCTCTAGGTTATAAAGCACCTTGAATGTCTGACCAATAACCACTTCCAGTGCCGCAGAAGAACTTAAACCCGCACCTTGAGGAACGTTGCCCGTTACAGAGATGTCTGCACCTGTAAATTCGAAGCCGCGACCTTTTAAGCACTTCACCACACCACGAATGTAATTAGCCCACATCTTGTCTTGTTGGAAAGTGATCTCTTGAGTTAGGTCGAACTCATCGATTGCATTACCGTAGTCCACCGATACTACACGTACAATGTTGTCGTCACGTTTAGCCGCTGCGACTACCGTTTGGTAGTTAATGGCACACGGTAAAACAAAACCATCGTTGTAGTCAGTGTGCTCACCGATCAGGTTCACACGACCTGGAGCTTGGATAATATGGGTCGCTTGGTAACCAAGGACTTGCTCAAAAGATGCTTTCACGTTTTGGATTAGGTCAGACATAGTAGTGTTCTCTCTTCGTACTTAATTATGGCGAGCCACTTCATTGAGCCTTATTGAAGTGACTCTAAATATTGTTCTTTATTGTTCTTTATAGTGAATATCACTCAGCTCACGCAGACGCTGCGCCGCTTGTTCCGCGGTAAGATCACGTTGACTTTCTGCTAGCATTTCATAACCGACCATGAACTTACGAACCGAAGCACTGCGCAGCAATGGCGGGTAGAACAACGCATGCAGTTGCCAGTGATCGATATCAGTGCCTTCTTCGAAAAATGGTGCATAGTGCCAGCCCATGGAATATGGGAATGAACATTGAAACAAGTTGTCGTAACGGCTGGTTAGCTTCTTAATCGCAACCGCTAAATCATCACGCTGCTCATCGGTGAGTTCACTCATACGGCGAATAAGTGTTTTTGGTAGCAACATGGTTTCAAATGGCCACGCAGCCCAGTAAGGAACCACAGCAATCCAATGTTCAGTTTCAACCACCGTACGAGAGCCGTCTTTCATTTCAGCTGCAACGTAATCCACTAATAGATTAGAACCTTGTTGTTCAAAGTACTCTTTTAGCAATTTTTCTTTGCGTTCAATTTCATTGGGTAAAAAGCTATTTGCCCAGATTTGACCATGTGGATGTGGCTGAGAGCAGCCCATTGTCTCGCCTTTGTTTTCAAAAGCTTGAACCCACAGATAATCCTTACCCAGCTCTTCAATCTGTTCATTCCACGTATCAATCACATCGCGAATCTTGTTTACTGGTAACTCTGGCAGCGTTTTGCTGTGGTCCGGAGAGAAACAGATCACGCGGCTCAACCCACGTACACCTTGAGTCTTGAATAGAGGGTTATCAGACTCTGGAGCGTCAGGTGAATCAGGCATCAGCGCCGCGAAATCATTATTGAATACATAAGTACCGTCGTAATCTGGGTTTTCATCACCCGAGATACGCGTATTGGTTGGGCACAAGAAACACTCTTTCTCGTACACAGGAAGCTGCGCGGTCGATGGCTTTTCATCTTGGCCACTCCACGGACGTTTCGCACGGTGCGGCGATACTAAGATCCACTGACCCGTTAATGGGTTATAACGACGGTGCGGATGATCTACTGGGTTAAATTCAACTTTTGACATGCTACTTACTCAACTCTTTAAAATTTTATCTTCTGCACTAATCAATGAGAAAAATGCCGATAACCGATACCAGATAAAAGCACTGCGACTTCAATTACGAAGGGGAATAGCCATTCGGGTTATTCGACTGCCAATTCCACGTATCCGCCGTCATCTCCATCACGCTGCGAGTCGCTTTCCAACCTAACTCACGCTCTGCTTTTTCTGTGCTTGCCCAACATTCTGCAATATCACCAGCGCGGCGTGGGCAAAGTTCATAAGGTACGGGCTTACCTGATGCTTGTGCGAAGGCGTCAACCATCTCAAGCACACTCGACCCCTTACCTGTACCTAGGTTGTAAATATGCAACCCCGCTTTCTCACCAACCGCTTTTAGTGCTGCAACGTGACCATCGGCTAAATCCATCACGTGGATATAGTCACGAACACCAGTACCATCAATCGTTGGGTAATCGTTTCCAAATATAGAAAGCTTCTCTCTGCGGCCAACTGCAACCTGAGCAATAAACGGCATCAGGTTATTGGGTATACCTTGAGGATCTTCGCCCATTGTGCCTGATGGGTGTGCTCCAACTGGGTTGAAATAACGCAGTAGTGTAATACTCCAATCGTTCTCCGCGTTGAACAGATCGCTTAAGCACTCTTCCACCATATATTTGCTGCGACCATAAGGGTTGGTTGTTGCGCCAGTTGGTGAAGTTTCAGTAATTGGTACGACTTCAGGGTCACCGTAAACGGTAGCAGAAGAGCTAAATACGATGCTTTTCACACCCGCTTTCTTCATGCTTCGAGCCAGCACCAGTGAACCATTGACGTTGTTATCGTAGTATTCCAAAGGCTTAGCCACCGACTCCCCAACTGCTTTCAGGCCCGCAAAATGAATCACGGCTTGGATATCGTTTTCTGAGAACACGCTATCTAGAAAAGATTGGTCACGAATGTCGCCAAGATAAAAAGTTGGCCGCTTGCCAGTTAAGGATTCAATTCGTTCCAGCACTAGCTCTTTGCTATTGCAAAGGTTATCAACAATGATTGGCTCCATACCTGCCTGTATCATTTGAATGCATGTATGACTTCCGATGTAACCCATGCCGCCTGTAACCAGTACTTTCACCATCAACCTCTCTTTGTCGTCATTCGTCGGCTAACTCGAACTGATATTCAGCTCAGTAGCACCGTATGTCAGAAATAGTAGCAGCCATTTTGACTATAATTCTGTGATCAAAACCACGAAGTGTAAACGTTTACACTGACTTTCATCATTGTAATTGAACATGGCATAGAGATAACTCGGGTTCAATTAAAGCTAATCTATTGAATTTTAATAAGATAATTATAGATAGTTAGATTTTGGACATCATAGAGGAGTTAAGCATTTATTTTACTAAAAGTTAATGCAATGACTTTCAGTTTGATTACAATAGGTCTGCAGAATAAAGAGGTGCATTGCTTTTTTACTAAATACCAATTTCAAAGCAACGCAATGTTCCAATAACAGGAAGTGAATATGGCAACATTAAAAGATATCGCGACTGAAGCGAATGTATCATTGGCTACAGTTTCAAGGGTTCTCAATGAAGATCCTACATTAAACGTCAAGGAAGAGACTAAAAGGCGTATCTTTGAAATTGCAGAGAAGTTGGAATACAAAACCAGCAGCTCACGAAAAGCAGTTAGCAATAAAAAACAAAATCACCACTTCCTTGCCTTGTATAACTACAAACAAGAAGCTGAGGTTAACGACCCTTATTACCTATCGATTCGCCACGGGATTGAAACTCAGTGTGAAAAAATGGAAGTTAAGCTAACCAACTGTTATGAAAGTAAACTACACATCAACTCAAGCCCTATCACCGGTGTACTTCTGGTAGGCAGAATGACACCAGAGGTTATCGAGCAAGCCAAAAAGCTGAGCGATAATATCTGTTATGTCGATTTTACTGATCATTCAGAACCTTATGACTCTGTCGATATCGACTTGGCTTTGATCAGCAAAGAGATTACCAACTTCTTTATCAACCAAGGCTATGAGCGCATCGGCTTTATTGGTGGACAAGACGACGTCAACACCCCTGACATTCGTGAAGTCGCCTTTGCTGAATATGGCAGCCTCAAGAACGTTGTCAGTGAACAAGATATCTATCGTGGTGACTTCTCTAGCTCTTCAGGTTACAAGCTTGCAAAACAGATGCTCGCGACGGGCAACTACCCGAAAGCCATGTTTATTGCGTCAGATTCCATCGCAATTGGCGTTTTACGAGCGATTCATGAGCACGGATTGCACATTCCTGAAGACATTGCGCTGATCAGTGTAAACGACATCCCAACCGCTAAGTTTACCTTCCCATCTTTATCAACAGTTCGTATCCACTCTGAACTGATGGGAATTCAAGGTGTTAACCTTCTGATAGAGAAAGCGCGCGACGGCCGTACCATCCCATTACGCGTCTATGTACCAAGCAAACTCAAGCTGCGAGACACAACAAAATAACCAAATATATCAAATAGATAAACCAAGGCTACCTTTGTTAAAGGTGGCCTTTTTTGTGCCCATCACATACATCAATGTACACACTCCCCCCCTCTTTAACCTGCTTCATAAAACAGCCAATAGCATTCTTTTAAGTGGATCACACAGCACCACAAAAAAACCATAAAAAACGTGATGGAGTTAAAGTAAAACGTTTTCACTAATTTTATTTAGTAAAACTTTTACTAATAATTACCCCAGTCCAACATACTCGTATTCACTACGACCCAATTACGCATAAGAACGTCGGTCAGCAAATTGCATTTAGGCCGAGAGAGAGGCAACGTGAACAACTGGGAAAACTTCCTGAACTTACATGAGAACCGTATGGCACCGCGTGCATACTTCTTCTCATACGCATCAGAAAAGAATGCAAAAACGTTTCAGCGTGAACTTAGCAGCCACTTCCAACTATTGAGTGGCCAATGGAATTTCAGCTATTTCACCAATCCACTATTGGTTCCTGAAGAGTTCTACTCTCAAGAAATGAAAGACTGGGGCCACATTACGGTTCCAAACATGTGGCAAATGGAAGGCCACGGCGATCTTCAATACACAGATGAAGGTTTCCCATTCCCAATTGATGTACCTTTCGTACCATCAGACAACCCAACAGGCGCTTACCAACGCTCTTTCTTCCTTGGCGAAAGCTGGGACGAGAAGCAAACCATCATCAAATTTGATGGCGTTGAGACTTACTTCGAAGTTTACGTAAACGGTGAGTACGTAGGTTTCAGCAAAGGCAGCCGCCTAACCGCCGAGTTCGATATCTCTAGTCACGTAAAAGCAGGCAACAACCTACTTTCTATTCGTGTAATGCAGTGGGCCGATTCAACCTACATTGAAGACCAAGACATGTGGTGGACGGGCGGTATATTCCGTGACGTTTACCTTGTAGGTAAAGAACAACTGCACATTCAAGACGTTACAGTTCGCACTGACTTCGACGATGCTTACCAAAGCGCTACCCTATCGTGCAAAGTGGAACTAGAAAACTTAGCCGCAGCGACAAACGCAACCCTTGAGTACGCATTGCTTGATGGCAATCAAGTTATCTCGCAAGGCTCAGTAGATAACCTCACCGTCGACGGCAGTGCGAATACTCAATTCTCTATTGATGTGGTTAACCCGGTTCAATGGAGCGCTGAAAACCCTTACCTGTACCAACTGCTACTGACGCTGAAAGACGCTGACGGCAAGGTGCTGGAAGTGATTCCACAACGCGTTGGTTTCCGTGACATTAAAGTTCGCGATGGTCTGTTCTACATCAATAACAAATACGTGATGCTGCACGGCGTGAACCGTCACGACAACGACCATTTAAAAGGTCGTGCTGTCGGCATGGATCGCGTAGAGAAAGACTTGATATTGATGAAGCAGCACAACATCAACTCAGTACGCACTGCGCACTACCCGAACGACCCACGCTTCTACGAACTGTGTGACATCTATGGCCTATTCGTGATGGGCGAAACCGATGTCGAAACACACGGCTTTGCTAACGTTGGCGACCTAAGCCGCATCACTAACGATGCAGCATGGGAAGCGGTGTTTGTCGAACGTATCGAACGTCACATCCACGCTCAAAAGAACCACCCTTCAATCATCATGTGGTCACTGGGCAACGAGTCTGGTTACGGCTGCAACATCCGTGCTATGTACGATGCGGCAAAAGCAATTGATGACACGCGTCTGGTTCACTACGAAGAAGACCGTGATGCTGAAGTAGTCGACATCATTTCAACCATGTACTCACGTGCTCAACTGATGAATGCCTTCGGTGAATTCCCTCACGAAAAACCACGCATCATCTGTGAATACGCACACGCAATGGGTAACGGACCAGGCGGGCTAACCGAATACCAAAACGTGTTCTACAAGCATGATGCGATTCAAGGCCACTATGTTTGGGAATGGTGTGACCACGGCATTCTAGCGCGTGATGAAGCGGGCACTGAATTCTACAAGTATGGGGGTGACTACGGTGACTACCCGAACAACTACAACTTCTGTATGGATGGTTTGATCTACCCAGACCAAACTCCAGGCCCAGGCTTGAAAGAGTACAAGCAAGTTATTGCCCCAGTGAAGATTCGCGATTTCGATGCACAAACGGGCACCTTCACCGTCGATAACAAATTTTGGTTCTCAAACATTGATGACTACACCATCACTGCGGAGATCCGTGCTGAGGGTGAAACCATTGCGGTACAACACATCAAGGTTGAAGATCTCGCTGAAAACTCTAGCCGTGAACTGACTCTAAACTTGCCAGAGCTTGATGAGCGAGAAGTGTTTGTGAACTTTACGGTTCGTAAGAATTCCCGGACTTCATACAGCGAAGCGAACCACGACATCGCTGTTTACCAATTCCAAGTGAAAGAGAACACAGCACAACTAGATGCGTTCACCAATAACAATGCAACAGTACTGAATGTTGAAGAGTCTCGTCTCGCTTACTTAATCAAAGGTCACAACTTTGCGCTGAACTTCTCGAAAGTGAACGGCAAGCTGACGTCATGGTTAGTCAATGGCGAAGAGATAATTAAGTCTGAACCACGAATCAACTTCTTCAAGCCAATGATCGATAACCACAAGCAAGAGCACGATGGTTACTGGCAACCTGCACACCTACAGATCATGCAGGAGCACTTCCGCACACTGGATGTTGAACAGGTTAACGGCAAGATTGAAATCACCACAACAAGCATCATTGCTCCGCCAGTCTTCGATTTCGGTATGCGTTGTGAATACCGTTACCAAATCAATACTGAAGGCCACCTGAACGTGGAACTGAGTGGCGAACGCTACGGTGAGTACCCGCACGTGATTCCAGTAATTGGTTTCGATATGGGCATCAATGGCGACTTCGACCAAGTTCAATACTATGGCCGCGGCCCAGAAGAGAACTACCAAGACAGCAAGCAAGCCAACATGATTGATGTATACCAATCAACGGTTGCAGATATGTTTGAGAACTACCCGTTCCCACAAAACAACGGCAACCGCCAACACGTTCGTTGGGCTGCGCTTTCAAGCCGTGCTGGCAATGGTATTGCGGTGAAACCACAACAAGAAATCAACTTCAGCGCGTGGTTCTACACCAACCAAAACTTGCATCAAGCACAACACACGATTGAGCTAGAGAAGAGCGGTTACATCACGCTAAATCTAGACCACCAAGTTATGGGCTTAGGTTCAAACTCTTGGGGCAGTGAAGTGTTGGATTCTTACCGCGTGTACATGGATGAGTTCCGTTACGGCTTAACGCTAATTCCATTCCAAGCAGGCGATTGCGGCGCGCAACACCTAATCAATCACAACTTTGGTGACGAGTTCTTCACGGTGAATACGCCAAAAACTCAACCACAACAAAACGAGGCATAAGCGATGATCGTTTTAGACAACCTAGAGCAATTTAAAGTCGTTTACCGCGACGGTCGTAAATGGCAACGCTGTATAGAAGCGATTGAAAACATTGGCAACATCAAAGATGGCGTGATGTATTCCATTGGTGACTCACTGGCTTACATGATTGAAGACGGTGTCGCTCGTAACACTGAAAACTTCACCGGTAACCGCCGTTACTTTGATGTGCACTACTACTTGGAAGGTCGTGAAACAGTTGAGTTTGCAGATAAGTCTCAACTTGAACAGACCCAAGCTTACAGCGATGAAACTGACCGTGAACACCTAATGGGTAACGGCGATACTCGTGAGTTAGTTGAAGGCCAAGTGGCGATCTTTGATAACAGCAAAGCTTACCGCTTTCACGGTGATAACCGAGTTCGCAAAGTGGTACTGAAAGTGACTATCGAAGACGGTTACTTCCTCAATAAATAACCGACATTAAGTTACTGAAGCCAAACAGCCGAAAGTAGCAACAACAAAATCTATTCACAGTGTGACTAAGGCTTGCCGTTCAAGGCTCAGTCACACTGCAAACGCCTTTATGCTTCTTCCCTACAAGGAAGCATAGAGAAATGACGACTATAATTACGTGATTCCTTGGAGGACACTATGTCTGAATCTGTGCGCGGTAAGTTAGGCAAATTTGCCTTGCTTTCCATGACATTTGCAGCGGTATTTAACGTTCGCAACATCGTAAACAACAACATCGAATTGGGATTAAGTTCTGCTCCTATCTTTTTGCTTGCGACCCTTATTTACTTCATTCCGTTTGTGTTCATCATTGCAGAATTCGTATCAGCAAATAAAAATTCAGAGTCAGGCATGTACGACTGGCTTAAAAAGCCACTGGGTTCTAAAGCTGCATACTTGGGCTCATTTTTGTACTGGTTCGTAAACCTATTCTGGTTTGTATCTCTGCTACCGAATGTTATCGCTTATGCGTCTTACGCGATGCTTGGCTACGAATACGCCTTCTCTCCATTTGTCACATCAGTGATCTCGATTGTTCTGTTTGCAGCAGCAACACACATCTCAACCAAGGGGGCGAGCTGGCTAGGTAAGATCTCTGAAATAGTGGCTTACGGTGTATTCGCACTGTTCGCGATCTACGTTATTGGTGCACTAATGGCACTGGGCGGCAACCATGAACCAGTAGAACCAATCACACTTCAGGCAATGACACCGACCATTAACTGGGCAACACTAGGTATCATGTGCTGGATCTTCCAAGCAGCCGGGGGGGCAGAAACTGCAGCGGCATACCTAAACGATGTAAAAGGCGGTCACAAGTCTTTCATCAAAGTAATTATCGGTGCGGGCATCGCTATCGGTTCAATGTACGCCGTAGGTTCGCTACTGGTAAACGTGTTCGTTGCTCGTGAAGACTTAACTTACGCCGGTGGTATGGTTGAAATCTTTACTGGTATGGCGCAATTCTTCAATATCTCTGAATCTCTCGTTGGCCGTTTCGTTGGTATCGTACTGTTCGTTGCTATGTTTGGCTCGATGATGATGTGGACGGCAGCGCCTGTAAAAATTCACTTTTCTGAGATTCCTAAAGGCGTTTACGGTGAGAAAACGACAGAGCTTAACGAACACGGTGTTCCAGTTCGTGCAGCATGGTGGCAGTTTGCGTTCGTATTCGTGATGCTTGTAGTTAACGGCTTCGGCTCTGAATCAGTACAAGACATGATGAACACTGCAATCAACCTGACAGCAGGTACTGCAATGTTACCGCCTATCTTCATCATGGTGGCATACTTTGTATTCCGCTTGAAGCATGACGATACACCGCGTGATTTCCGCATGGGTACTCGAGTTCAAGGTATGGCTGTTGTATCTGTACTTATTGGTATCTTCGTTGTGAGCATGACTGCATCGGCATTCCCAACAGGTGTTGACCTAGTTCAAGCCTTCTTTATCAACGTATTCATGACAGCGGTATTCTCTGGTATTGCTTGGTGGTGGATCTCCCGTTTTGAAAAAAAGCAGGCAGGTAAAGACGCAAAGCTAGAAACGGCTAAGCAATCGTAACACTCCGTATTAGCTCAAATCCCAAAGCGCCTATGATGGCGCTTTTTTGTTTTAAATCAAATAATTAAATATGAAATAGAGAAATAAAAACGTTGTTCCGTCAAGGTTTCACTTCACGAAAAACACCAATTAATAGGTAATAAAACTCGAATAAAAATAAAGGTAAAATATTAACTAAATTTATTTACCCAAGGTCACATATTTGATCAATTTAGATTAACTTCCCGCCGCTTAATCTTTAATCTTCTTGCTGAAGAGACAAACTGACTAATATAAAAAAGCAACACAAAGCCCCTACAAGCCTTATAAACAGTCACTCATGAAACAAGCAACCTCTTCAACGAACGTCTTAATCTTTAACTCTTTGTTTTGGTAATAACTTTACTGAAACACCAGAAAAGGAAAGTACAAAGAAGTCCGATCGTAAATCTATCAAAACAACAATGAGCCCCCTGACAAAACAAAGCGGGTGTTTGCCAAACCAACATAACAATAAAAGTGCGGCCTAGAGCTTCCCTCTCTAGGACCAAATTATAACGATCATCAACGTGATTCACCGGAGAACATCATGTCCGAAAATAAACGCAGTACGATAGGCAAATTTGCCCTACTGTCTATGACCTTCGCGGCGGTATACAGCTTCAATAACATCATTAATAACAACATCGAGATCGGCCTTTCCTCGGCTCCGATGTTCTTTCTAGCAACCATCTTTTACTTTGTGCCATTTTGTTTGATCGTTGCAGAATTTGTGTCACTGAATAAAGACTCTGAAGCGGGTGTTTACTCTTGGGTTAAAAGCTCTCTAGGCGGTCGCTGGGCGTTTATTTCAGCTTACACCTACTGGTTTGTTAACCTGTTCTTCTTCACCTCTCTGCTACCTAGAATCATCGCTTACGCGTCATATGCATTCTTAGGCTTTGAGTACATATTCACGCCAATCACCACCGCCATTCTGAGTACTATTTTGTTTGCGATCGCGACTCATATATCTAACAACGGCGCGAAATTACTGGGCCCTATCACCTCACTAACATCATCACTGATGCTGCTACTAACGATGTCTTACATCTTGCTATCTGGCGGTGCTTTAATTGGTGGTATCGAACCAGCTGACCCAATCACCATCGAAGCAATGACACCAAGCTTTAACTGGGCTTTCCTTGGTGTAATCACTTGGATATTCATGGCGGCAGGCGGTGCAGAATCAGTTGCGGTTTACGTCAACGACATCAAAGGCGGTCACAAATCTTTCGTTAAAGTAATCATCATTGCCGGTATCTTCATCGGTGCACTTTACTCGGTAGGATCTGTGTTAGCGAACGTATTTGTTGCTCGTGAAGAGCTTAAATTTACAGGTGGCTCAGTGCAGGTATTTGAAGGACTAGCAAGACACTTTGGCCTGTCTGAAATTTTGATGAACCGTTTCGTTGGTGTGGTTTCATTCACTGCGATGTTGGGCTCCCTACTAATGTGGACAGCGACACCGGTTAAAATTTTCTTCTCTGAAATCCCTAAAGGTATCTTCGGCGAGAAGACCGTTGCACTAAACAAGCAAGGCGTTCCTGAGCGTGCCGCATGGGTTCAGTTCTTCATCGTGATTCCATTGATGTTCATCCCAACGTTGGCGTCAGACACCGTTCAAGACTTGATGAGCACCATCATCAACATGACAGCAGCAGCTTCTATGCTACCGCCACTGTTCATCATGATCGCTTACCTTCACTTGCGCGTGAAACTCGACCATCTTCCACGTGATTTCCGCATGGGCTCCCGTACGGTCGGTATTACAGCGGTGTCGATTCTTATCGGTATCTTTACGGTTGGCTTCTTTGCATCGACCTTCCCAACAGGTGCAGACATCATGACCATCATCTTCTACAACATGGGCGGGATTATTATCTTCCTTGGCTACGCGTGGTGGAAGTACGGCAAATATGAAAAAAGCTTATCTCCAGAAGAGAAAAAACTAGAAGCAAAACCTGAACCGGCGAACGCTTAGTTTAACCCTGCACTCTGATTGAATATTTAAGGCACTCCCATTTAGTGAGTGCCTTTTTATTTGTCGGTACACTTCCACTCAATAGCTCCATTTCATCAAAGCCATTCAAGCAAGAAGATATTCGAGTCAACAATCGAACCGCCTATAAAATGACTCACCTCTCGAATAGCTACCCCACCCAGTCATACCTCTACACATTCAACTTAAAGTCAAAACAAAAACAAAGTAAACTTTTACTAAAAACAGATCACACTTTTAAACTAAATTAATTTTAAACATCAAAATTATCATTAATATCGGTTTTGCGATCGTAAGTAACCTGACCAATACGCCTTGAAGAGCACCCCATATTAGAAGTCAGAACTGCTTGCGAACCTTCATTCATAGCCCCGACACAGAAGTGATTAAAATGAAAAGTAGTTTTACTAAAACCACTCTTATTACAAGCTGTATTCTTGCTGCCTTAAGCACCACTACTCACGCGGAAGAGTCCGCAGCAAACCACAGTGATACTCAGCCTCCTAAAACAGAAACTGAAACCCTATTTAACTTTTATGGTGAACTTGGCCTTGGTGGTCATGTTGCACTAGAAGGTGATGACAAAGGCCGTTATGCCGATGGTACTTACATAGAAGCAGGTTTAGCCATCGACAATGGTAACTGGTTTGGTCTTGCTTACCTAGAAGGGTGGACAGTACAAGTCGACAATGAAGGGAATCCATGGGCTACAGGCCATGGTTGGGGTGGCTTTGAAGGTGGTTTTAACCGCTTTTACGCGGGCTACCGCACCGATGGTAAAACTGAATTCATCGTAGGTCGTATGGACTCCTCATTGGATGATGTTCAATGGTGGGGAGATGCAACAGTTGAGTATGGCTATACGATCTCAAACACCCGTGATGTAAACGTAGGTATAAAAATTCAAAACCTAGAAGGCAAGCTTCGCTACAGCGTTTCTTTCGCACCAGAATCTGACTTCTCTGAAGATGATGCTCTGATTCACTTCGGTAAATACGACAGATTCGCAGACCAATGGAAAGATAAGAACGCCATAGTCAATGGCTATCTTCAATACGACCTTACTGACGGCTTAACCCTAATGGGCGGCGGTGAAGTTCGTAATAACGATGGCGGTGAACTTCTATTATTGGGGGTGGAATACAAAAATGTGGCAGCCCGCGTATGGCACGACACAGACAAAGGCAACCAAGAATCGTTCGGTAGTGAATCAGGCTTTCAAACCAGTGCTTGGTACGAAGCCGCTCAGGGCGTTTACCTATCAGCCGCTTACAACTACGCAAACTTTGATGGCGACAATGGCGACAAAGAGATCACCTCTTACATCAATGCCGGTGTTTGGTACGAATACGGAAACGGCGCGTTTGCGACTGCTTTCGATAGCCGCTTTGGCGTCGGCAGCGACACTGAAATTGGCGACGCGCAAGTGTTCGCAATGCAATACTTCTACTGGTAATAACAGGAACTCACTATGAAACTGAACAAATCATTCGCAGCTATCGCTATTGGTGCAGCACTTGTTGTTACTGGTTGCGCGTCAAATATAGGCTCTGAAGAGCTTCAAGCAAACCAATTTAAGAACGTTATCGACCGTACTGGCTCACCTGAATACATGCGTGACTACGACTTCGATGACCATCAACGCTTCAACCCGTTCTTCGACCTAGGAGCATGGCACGGTCACTTGTTACCAGACACAGCAGAGGGCATGGGGGGCTTCCCAGGGACTGCACTGCTTACCGAAGAGTACATCAACTTCATGGCTGATAACTTTGACCGCCTAAGCGTGTTCAAAGATGGCAAAAAGGTCGCGTTCACCATGGAAGCTTACAGCTTACCGGGCGCATTGGTTCAGATACTCAAATCAGATGACGTAACGGTCGAGTTGACGATGCGTTTTGCTTCTAACCGTACCTCTCTGCTAGAGACTAAAGTCACCACAGACTCTCCTGTTGAGTTAGTGTGGGATGGAGAACTGCTTGAAAAAACACACGCGAAAGAAGGCGTAGCACAAACCGATAAAACCATTGCAGAGACTTACCCTGAGTACGACCGTCAAATCATTGCAACAGATGATGGCCTAAAGGTAACGTTCGGTAAAGTACGTTCAACGTGGGATCTACTGACCTCAGGTGAGTCTGAGTACCAAGTTCATAAATCGATTCCAACCCAAACCAAGGTGAATGGCCTAGCGTTTACTTCAACCGCAAGCATTGAACAATCAACGACCATCTACACCACATACTCGCATGTGCTAACCGCAAAAGAAGCGCAAGCGGAACAACCTAAAATCAAAAAGATCATGGCAAACCCTACCGACTTCTTAGCCGCATCTGAAGCACGTTGGGAAGGTTACCTAGAGATGGGTCTGACCAACCCGAATGCAACGCCAGAACAAGAGCGTGTTGCGGTTAAAGCGATGGAAACCCTAAACGGTAACTGGCGTGGCGCAGCAGGTGCAATGAAGTTTGATTCTGTGACCCCATCAGTAACGGCGCGTTGGTTTTCAGGCAACCAAACTTGGCCGTGGGACACATGGAAGCAAGCTTACGCAATGGCTCACTTCAACCCAGACGTAGCAAAAGACAACATCCGCGCGATGTTCGCTTACCAAATCCAAGCAGACGATGCGGTTCGTCCTTGGGATGAAGGTTACGTACCAGATCTACTCGCTTACAACCTAAGCCCTGAACGTGGCGGTGACGGTGGCAACTGGAACGAGCGTAACACTAAGCCTAGCCTTGCTGCTTGGGCGGTAATGGAAGTCTACAAGACCACCAGCGATAAAGCTTGGTTGGAAGAAATGTATCCAAAGCTAGTCGCGTACCATGATTGGTGGCTACGTAACCGTGATCACAACGGCAACGGTGTACCTGAATATGGTGCAGCGCGCGACAAAGCACACAACACACCTGAAGGCGAAATGTACTTCACCGTAGTTCGTGGCGATAAACACGAGACCATCATTGGCCAAAAAGCACTAAATGAAGTGATGGCTAAAGGTGATTACGATCGCATCGAAAGCCCAGCTCAAACAGCCGCTTCTTGGGAGTCTGGTCGTGACGATGCCGCAGCATTTGGTTTCATCGATAAAGATCAGCTATACGCATACGTTGCTAACGGCGGCAAGCGCAGCGATTGGGACGTTGAGTTCGCTCAAAACCGCGCTGAAGACGGCACATTGCTAGGCTATTCACTACTGCAAGAGTCTGTTGACCAAGCCAGCTACATGTACAGCGATAACAAGTACCTAGCAGAAATGGCTGACATTCTAGGTAAAAAGGCTGAAGCGAAAGAGTTCCGTGAAAAAGCGGAGCACCTATCGAACTACATCAACACTTGTATGTTCGACGAAGGCACTAACTTCTTTTACGACATTCGTATCGAAGACAAACCACTCGCCAATGGCTGTGCAGGTAAACCGATTGTAGAACGTGGCAAAGGCCCTGAAGGTTGGTCACCACTATTCAACGGCGTGGCAACTCAAGAGCACGCTGATGCGGTTGTCTCTGTGATGAAAGATACATCTGAGTTCAACACCTACGTTCCACTGGGCACAGCGGCGCTTTCTAGCCCAGCATTCGGCCCAGATATTTACTGGCGTGGACGCGTATGGGTAGACCAATTCTACTTCGGCCTAAAAGGTATGGACAGCTACGGTTACCGTGACGATGCGATTGAAATGGCAAGCGCGTTCTTTGACCACGCCGATGGTTTAGTACAAGACGGTCCTATCCGTGAGAACTACAACCCACTAAACGGTAAACAGCAAGGTGCACCAAACTTCTCTTGGAGTGCGGCTCACTTGTACATGCTTTACAACGATTTCTTTACTGATACTCACTAATTATTCTCGACTAAAGCGCCTATAAATGGCGCTTTTTTTTAAAAAAAAAGAAGAAGCATCATCATACCAATCATAGCCTGAAATCATGGATACTGCTTTATTGACTTTGAACAGAAGATACATAAATCGAAGCTTAGGGGTAAGTACATCGTATCGCCGTTTCAAAGCGAATTCCTTTCCGTTAATTAACACAATAGGATAAATTCTGTGCAATCCTTCGCCACCAAAAATTTGTGGTCATTCCTGACCATATTTGATTTCTCTTTTGAGCTATAACCCATGACAAAAAGCAGTATCGATCTTAATACTCGAATGAATATCGTCACCTTAACTTGGCCGATTTTCATCGAAATTTTATTGCGCACCGCAATTAACACTAGCGATGTATTTATGCTTAGTAGCTATTCAGATAAGGCTGTATCTGCGGTTGGGGTAATCACTCAAATCAATTTCTTTCTTTTGATTGTATCTATGATGGTTAGCAGCGGTACGGGCATTCTGATTGGTCAGTACAATGGCTCTGGCCGTCAAAGTGAATCGGCACATGTCAATATCGCAAGCTTATTATTGGGGCTGGCTATTGGCAGTGCTTTGAGTTTAGCTTCATTTTTAAGTGCTAATGCGGTGATGAACGCCTATGGACTCGAAGCACAAGTAGCCCAATACGGGTATGAATATCTGATCATCAGCGGCAGCTTTACGGTAAACGTTACCATTGGCATCGTGTTTGCGACGATCTTACGCAGTAATGGCTACTCTAAAGCTCCGATGTTTATTAACTTATTTGCAGGCTTGCTCAACGTCATTGGTAACTATATTGCTATTTTCCAACCGTTTGGCTTGCCGGTTTATGGCGTGGAAGGGGTAGCCATTTCAACGGTATTTAGCCAAATAGTCAGTACCATATTGCTGTACTTCACTGCTAAGCACTATCACATTGCTTTGCCATTTTCAGAATGGAACATCATCCCGAAAAAACTTTACCAAAAGATCATTAAAATCGGCATGATGAATGCTGGCGAGATCCTCTCTTATAATATGATGCAGCTGACGGTGATTTTCTTCGTAGTGAAAATGGGCACGGCTTCACTGGCAGCATTTACCTATGCACAAAATATTGCCCGCATTGCGTTTGCATTTTCAGTAGCACTAGGGCAAGCAGGGCAAATTCAAACTAGCTATTATATCGGTAAAGGTTGGGTGGATGAAATTCTGACTAAAGTGCAGAAGTACTTCGTGGTCGGTTTTCTGGTTTCAACGGCGTTAACCGTCTCTATTTACCTGTTGCGTTTTGATATTATTGCCCTTTTCACTTCCGATCCAGAAATCACACAGTTAGTTACCATGTTGATTACAGGGTCGATTGTGATGGAAGCAGGACGAGCATTTAACCTGATTTTTATCGCAGCCTTAAAAGGCGCTGGCGACATTCGTTTTCCGGTACAAATGGGCATATTGAGCATGTGGATCTTTGGTGCTGGTTTGACCTATTTATTCGGTTTGCATTGGGGATGGGGCGTGGTGGGAGCGTGGGTCGCGATTTCCGTAGATGAATGGTTTCGTGGCGTTATCATGTGCAAACGTTGGCGATCTAAAGCATGGACCAAGTTTAAGCTTAGCTAGTCATTCTTCTTTTAAAGTGGTTTGATTTACAATTGCTTAATCAATAAATTTGAATCTGTAAAATCGAGACTTTAAAGTAGTTCTATACAAAACTTTGAGTACTTTCACCCATGTTTACGATTTTCAAAACCTTCTTTTGGCTTGGATGGATTAGCTTTGGTGGCCCTGCGGCACATATTGGTTATTTTCGTAACACGTTTGTCGACAAGCTAAAGTGGCTCGAAGATAAAGAGTACGCCCAGCTCGTTGCTTTAAGTCAGTTCCTGCCGGGACCTGGCTCAAGCCAAGTTGGTTTTGCGGTCGGCTATCAACGTGGCGGCTTACTCGGAGCATGTTCGGCCTTTATTGGCTTTACTCTGCCTTCCGTGATCATCATGGTGTTGTTGGCGATGGTCAGTAGCCAATTGACTGAAATGCCGCTGTTCCAGCATATTGTTCACGGCCTAAAACTGCTTGCCGTAGTGGTAGTAGCTGATGCGACTTGGGGAATGTACAAAAATTTCTGTAGCCATCGCATTGCCGTTGCTTTGTGCGTTGCAACAGCGGTGATGTTGCTGATTGCGCCCAGTATTAGTACTCAAATCGGTGTGTTGATTGTCGCCGCTCTCATTGGCGCAAGATGGCTACCGAGCCAAGATTTACTCCCGACAAAATCATTCTCCCCTTCAGTGCTACCATTAATTCTATTTGTCGGTTTACTGTTCGGCTTGCCTCTAGTCGCTCATTTTATGCCTGAACTCGCGCTGTTTAACCATTTCTATCAAGCGGGTAGTTTAGTCTTTGGTGGTGGTCATGTCGTACTTCCTTTGTTACAAAACTTGGTTGGTGACCAACTCTCTTCTGATGTGTTTTTAACCGGTTATGCTGCGGCGCAAGCGGTACCTGGCCCAATGTTCACGTTCGCCACTTACATTGGCTACGAACTACTACCCCAGTCGCCAATTCTTGGAGCGATACTCGCCACCCTAGCGGTTTTTCTGCCGGGTTTTCTGTTGCTCTTAGGTGTGTTAAAAAACTGGCAAGCATTGGCGAATCAACCCAAAATCGCTGGCGCAATCAATGGAGTGAACGCTGCCGTAGTCGGGTTATTGACAGCAGCCCTTTATCAACCTGTATTTGGCAGTGCCGTGTCAACTAGTGTAGATATGGCACTTATTCTGATCGGTTTTTATTTGCTAAGACAGCTTAAATTGCCGATTATTTGGATGGTCATCTTTTTCATGTTAGGTGGTATCGCTGTTGAACTCATCTAGATCAATCAAAGGGAAATTATTTGAGTAATTTTCCACAAACCTCGCTTCTCTATCCTAAACTTATTCATTAGGCATAAAAATTTTCAGCCCCATAAGCTGGCGAATAAAGGGGAGAGGAACGAGCAATGGACACGCACAGCAAAAATGGTGATCATTCATTTTTTCAACATGTCGGTACACTCAACAAGCAACTGTCCGACCTTCATGACCGATTGCGTGTCAGTGTCCCTCATATTGATCGTATTTCTTTTGCATTGTACGACCCAGACTCAGATCATCTTAAAACTTACGCAGACAGCACTTATAACGCTTATGAGCTACAGCATTATGAATTTCCCCTTGCTGATTTACCGGCGTTAAAAGAGTGCTCAACAACCGAAAAAATTCGTAGCATTGGCAATATACCGAGTCAACTAAAGCCAAATCACCCTCACACAAAGTGGTTGATTAAACAAGGTTTTATCTCTTCAATGACGATACCAACTTATCACAATGGTTGTTTTATCGGTTTCATCTTCCTAAATTCGAAACAAGCACAATATTTTAATGAATCTCTCCAAGAAACATTAGAGCCCTTTATTGACATGGTGCACTTTGCTGTCTGCTCTGAGTATCATTTAATCCATACGATTTTAGAAACGGCTCGTCATACTCAGTTGCGCTCACCTAAACACTTACAAGAGAACCTAGAACATCAAGTAAGGATCAGCAGTTATGCCAAAGTGATTGCTACTGAGGTTGCCGATATTTATCAGCTTAATGACGAAATGATTGACAACATTACGCAATTTTCTCGGTATCACGATATAGGAAAACTCTCATTACCACTTTCGATGTTATTGAAAACGGAAAACTTTGGAGCCAAAGAACGCCAACAGCTCTATGGCCACATTGAAAAAGGGATAGATATCATTAACCATATTATTGATGATGTGGGTTCACCTCAGCACCCTTGTGTATCAGTACTGAAAGAGATTGTCGCTTATCATCATGAGTTTTTAGATGGTAGTGGTTACCCCTACGGTTTAAGTAAAGATGATATTCCGGTTTCAGCTCGTATCATTGCTGTGGCCAATGTATTTGACGCGCTCACCAGTCATCGACCGTATAAACAAGCATGGTCTGTACCGTTTGCACTGTTAGAGTTAGAAAAGATGGTTGTCGATGGAAAACTGGATAGGCATTGTGTTAATGCGCTGCGCTACCATCAAGACTATCTTAAACAAATCATAGCCGCCCACCCTGAAATGGACCCCAAAGATAGGATAAATTAATTGTGCCTGAATAAATAATGAAATAATAAATGGATAATGAAATTTGAATATTGAAAAGCAATTATCAAAATCCCTCTATACCCGTTCAACTTGAAGATGCAGGTTTCAAAATCTGAAAGTTATCCGTAATTCTGGATACGAGTGAACCTGCAACTTCTGGTAATGTTACATCGAAAAACTCTTTGGTGGCCGAATCCTCACATACTCATTCATCACTTTCCAAAGCCGCTCGATTGGATTTAAGTTTGGGCTATATGGGGTAAGTAATGAAGCTCGACATTGAGCACTTTTGCCGCATTTTTCACCAGCCTTGACTGATGATAGGCTACGCCATCAAGAATTAAGTGTACTTTTTGTTCCAAAGGGTAATGCTCCTTTTTGAGCTTCCAGAAGAAACGAACGATGCTCTCGCTGTTTATCGTGTCATACGTTTTTGTCACCGTTGCGCCAATATTTTGAAGTGGTAACGCACCGATGACATTAAGGCGAGTTCGACTGCCTGTTGTCTCAATCACTTTATTTTGGCCTTTTCGTATCCAGCCATAACTGAGTTTTGTTGACTGCGTAGGATGAACGGCATCCATGAACAACACGGGGTCTTCGCTGTTTCTTAACGTCTCGTTATAATGTTCGATAAAGGCTTGTTGCATCTCTGGGTTAAACTTGTGTGGCACACCTTTCGGCTTCTTATATGAGAAGCCGTGATGATGTAGCCACTTGTTCATACCAGCAACGGTATAACGGATACCAAACTCAGCTTGCACATAAGCGACAATTTGGTGGGTATGAAAGTACGTATTCTCAGTCAGATGTTCGATAAGTTGTATGGTTTGTCCAACAGACAGTCAGCTTTAGCTACCACCATTTTCAGGCTTAAGTTTTTCAGAGAGAACATAATCACTGAGATGACGAGCTACGGTTGATTCGTGAATGCGAAGAGCTTGAGAAATCATCGCCTGACTCCAATCTTCAGAAGCGAGTAAAACCGCTTTGATGCGGTCACGTACTCGGCTATCACGAGTTGAATCGTGCATCACTTCGAGTTGTTGTTTCTGTTGAGGAGTCAGTATTATTTTCATGGTGCGTGCATAATCCTGATTTTATGAGAAATCAAGCATCTTCAATGATCACGGGTATAGATGGATAATTGTTGCTCAGTTAATGTCGTCCAGAAACTAATACCATCTTTAATGATATTGTCGTTGAAGTCATACTGAGGTTTATGTAACGCAGTCCCACCACATTCACCAACTCCATTACCAACGAGGATGTAACAGCCTTTCGCTTCACGCAACATAAATGAGAAATCCTCACTAATTGTAAATGGCTGGCATGCACCATTCACACGATCCGCACCAACGACTTTAGTCGCCGCTTCTGCTGCATAAGCCACTTCATCTGGTGTATTAATCGTCGATAGAAAGCTGTTATTGAACTTGTATGTATAGCCCACACCCGCAGACATACATTGACCAGCAACAATGCGTTCAATCGCTTTTTCAATCTTGTGTAATGCTACGTCGGTAAAACTACGTGTATCACCTTTAATCGTCACTTTGGTTGGAATCACGTTAACCGTACCGTTAGTAGTGAACTCAGTGACAGAGATAACAGCAGTCTCATCAATCGCACTTAAGTTACGAGATACAATAGTTTGCATCGCGGTAACAATTTGCGCGCCCACTACGATTGGGTCGGTGCCCATATGAGGCATAGCCGCATGACCACCAGTCGCAATTACCTCAATTTCAAAGCTGCTTTCACTCGCCATAATAGAGTGTGGACGAGTCACAAAGTGACCAGCTTCAATACCTGGTAAGTTGTGCATTGCGTAAACGGCATCAATATTCCAACGAGTAAATAAACCGTCAGCAATCATTGTTTTCGCGCCAGTGCCGCGTTCTTCATCTGGTTGGAAGATAAAGTAAACCGTACCGTCAAAATTACCATTAGTTGTGAGTTCATGGGCTGCACCTAATAACATCGCGGTATGACCATCGTGACCACAAGCGTGCATCGCACCTTCATTTACTGATGCGTAGCAAAATGTATTTTCTTCTTGAATGTGCAGTGCATCCATATCCGCACGCAGACCAATCGAACGATCACTTGTACCACGCTTTAGAATGCCAACTACACCCGTACCACCAATACCACGATGAACGTCGATACCAAACTCTTCAAGCTTAGTGGCAACAAATTCGGCAGTCTGGTGCTCTTCTGTTCCAAATTCAGGATGTTGATGAATGTGATGGCGCCATTCAATGGCTTTAAGTTCGATAGACATATTACGTTTCTCAAAAATATAGCTAACCCCAACAGGGGTTAGCGTTAGCTAATGGTGTTGCAAATTATGCTTCTTGCGTTTTAGTTTTAAGGGTTGCTTTTGACTCTTTCCCTTCTGTTTTTTTGCTAAACTTCATGAATAACATCATTGATACGATTACTACTACAATCGCTATAAGTCTCATTGGTGTTACAGCCTCCCCTAATGCAAATATAGCTAACACAAATGAAGATAAAGGCATCAGGTTAAGTGCCATACCTGTACCATCAACGCCAACTCGCTCCATTGCGTAGATGTAGATTAGGTAGCTAATACCAGAGATACCTACACCAAGAATAACGATACATAGAATACGTAGTGGTGAGCTAAATACGTTTAGCGCAGAGCTAAAGTCTGCCCCCGTTGTTATTAAGAACAGACCAAAGCCGATAGATGCGAAGATAAATTGATGGAACATTGTTGCAACAGAACCGTATTTCTCTGCAAGCTTAGCACGGGCATATGCAGTACAGGAGAAGCTAGCAGCACTAGCTAGACATATAAAATGACCGATGTTAAAGCCGTTCGTTTCAGAGTTCGGATCCATAACTAGAATTGTCACACCTGCGAATGCACCTAATGCCGATAATATCTGAAGCGTAGTAAAACGAGCGTTATGACGGAAAAAGCCTACTATCAAAATGAGAATTGGAATCAAACCTTGAATAACACCATTTTCGGATGCTGTTATATATTCCAAAGAAAGGAAAGACAGATAGCTAAATGCACCTTGACCAACAATACCACACGCAGCAGCCCAAAATATGTCATGGCGATTTTCCCACGTCAATTTGAAGTCTATTTTTTTCTCCATTTTGCCGGTCGCTAAACCAATATTAAAGATCACACCTAGAGTGATAAACGCTACTGTATAACGTAGCCACACCAACACTTGAGCATCCATTACCTCTAGAACTGGAGTACCAACAATCCAAGGAATACCCCAAAGTAAACCAATAAAGATAGCTGCTATCCAGCCCATTGTTGTACGATTCATAATATTTTCCTTATAATTCTGCTTTTTGATTCGGGCATGGTTATGACACATTCATTTGTATAAGCCTTAAACATACTCGATAATTACTTATGCTTGTTCAGCGCGGTTTATTCCGTTGGTGCTGCTGTTAAAGCTTCTATATGTGGATATGGGGAGACTCTTCAGTATTGAGGAGACGCCCATAACCTGGGCAAGATGCAATTCGACCCGTTAGGTGCATTGCATGCCAGAACATGGCTGAGTTGCTGCAGATCACTGGGACCCTGAAACGGTCTTCAATTTCTTGAATATGGTCAAGTACACGTAGATTGGTGCAAGACATAAATACGGCATCCACTTCTGTAGTTGGCAGAAGCTTCTCTAATGCATCTAGCATCGATTCTTTAGATACTTTTGTGATATCTGTGTCTTTTTGAATACCTAGAGAGCCCAGCACTGGTACTTCAAAGCCAGCACTAGTCAATTGTTGGTACAAAGGTAAGTTCACTTCAGTTGGGTAAGGAGAGAAGACCGCAATTCGACGTGCACCTAGGTGACGGAATGCTGCTTGCGCTGCCGTCCAAGGGTTAGTTGCAGGAATATCATTACGATGCTGAGTAAGTAAGCTTGCAACCTTCTCCTCACCAATAATGATAGATGCTGATGTGCAACCAAATGCCATCACATCCATATCTAACCCATAAGCGATTAGATCTGACGCATCAACAATTCCTGTAGCAATACGATCCAACGCTTCTGGTGTCATTTCACTACTATAGTAAACACGAGAGCTAAATACAGCAGCTTGTGTACCAAGCAACTTTGCCCAGTCCATCTCCAGAGAATGATCTGTACTAAGTTGCACCAAGCCAATATGGCAGCGGTCAATACGTGGCGCGAGCGTATATTCTAGAGGGACCTCAAATGATTTAAATTCTTCAATCGTTTTCATAATTCGTTCTATCTTCCAAAATTTGTTATTTTTATAATTTGAGGATTAATCAATGATGATCAATTCTGGTTCAGCACGCTCTGAGAGCCACTCTGCGCCATTTTCTGTAATCACAATATTTTCCTCATGGACCATTGATTTTCCTGGAGCGTAAACCATGCCTGGTTCAAGCGTCATAACCATACCTGGTACTAGAACTGTATTGTCTGTTGCGGTGTTTGAAGGACGCTCAGTTAGCTCCATACCTAGCCCGTGACCTAGGCGACCTACGTCATTACCTAGCGCACCATTTGCCTCTAATACTTTCCACATGGCATTGTAGATGTCTGTGGTTGTAGCGCCTGGTTTCGCAGCTTCAAAGCCGGCTGTAGTTGCATCATAAGTCGCACGGTATGCAGCTTTAGTTTGCTCGCTCGCGTGGCCAAATGCCCAATTGCGGTCAAAATCAGAGAAGTAACCATCACGCACAGCGCCAGTATCAATGATCAGCACATCACCTTCTTCAATTACGCGATCGGTAGGACCCATAATGATGCTGTCGTAACCATCAGGACCAGAGCCTGCAATGATGTATGGACATTCATCAGCGCCTTCTAGCAGCATATCAATACGGAACTGCTTACATATTTCGCGTTCTGTCATACCCGCACTTGCATATTCAGGTACGCGTTTAAAGCCCACATTTGTAATACGACAGATTTCACGAGTCTTTTCGATTTCAGCCTGAGATTTAATTTGACGAAGACCATGCATCGCAAGAGAGCAGTCAACGAAGTCTTTTTTCACTAACGTTGTTAGTTTTAGGTAATTGTTGGTAGGCATACGCAGATACGACTCGATACCTAACGTTGCACCAACGCGACCATGGCGACAAGGAAGACTGTTTAAAGCGCTTGCAACTAAGCTGATGCCATCATCTTCAGGGCGTGGCGATGGCCAAGTTATAATGGTGTCGATCCAAGTTCCCGCCATACCGCTTGCCCCGATTTCTGGGACAATCGCAATTGGTTTACCTTCTGCAGGAACAATTAAGAACCAAGGACGAGTTGGGCTGTGCCAAAACTGTGTGTGAAAACCTGTGAAGTAGCGAACATTTGGTTCTGTTGTAAACAACATCGCATCCAACTTCAGCTCATGCATGACTTTTTGAGCACGCTGAGTACGCATTTCAAATTCAGCTTGTTCAAAACCACGATTTAAATAGTTTTGCATAGTGACCTCTATCATTTTTGTAGGGAGAGAAGCTCCGCTCTCTATAGTTCAATAATGTTTACGTTATTGAGCGAAGTATTATCTAGTTTTCAGTTAAAAAATGTGACCCAAGGCATGAAGTTAACAATCGTGGACCATGAGTCGCTTTTTTCCGAGAAAAGTGTGCTCTATATCTAATTTTGGTAAACAATAGTTAACTTTTATATTGAGGGCGACAGAGTGAGGTGGTTTAATAGTTACATAAAGTTAATCTTAAGGTTCGGCTTTAGTTGATTTTTCCAACTAAAAAACAGAGAATGGATTGAAGTAAAGTTAACTGTAGTGTCCTTATAATGAATGCAACCAAATACAAATCTTTTAGTGTAGAGTTTACAGAAAGTGATAGAGAGCGTTTGCAAGCGTACTTTCGCTTAGCTGATACGATCGCTGACTTCATCGGTCCACATTGTGAGGTCGTTATTCACTCATTTGACAGCTTCGAGAAGTCTGTGGTGAAAATCGTCAATGGTCATCATACTGGTCGCAAAGTCGGGTCACCGATTACAGATATGGGATTAAAAATGCTTGGTGTATTTGAAAGCACTGGCGAGGTCGCCCCAAAAAGTTACTTTACTACCAGCAAAGATGGCTCTCTGCTTAAATCAACAACTTGTGTTGTAGCAGGTGATGAGAATAAGCCTATTGGTTTATTCTGTATCAATATGAATCTTTCACATCCATTTCCGGAAATTATCAGAACACTAATGCCAGATACTGCCAAAGTCGGCATGCATGAGAACTTTGGTTCTTCACCGACAGAGGTAATAGAGCACGCTCTCGAACATGCAATTAAAGATGTTGAAAGTGACTCAACGATTAACTTGAAAGGTAAAAACAAAGCCATTACCAAAATTTTACTTGATAACGGCATTTTTGAACTGAAAGAGGCAACTGCATTTGTCTCTGAACGTCTTGGCATCACACGTCACGCGATTTACAAATACATTCGTGAATACAAATCGGAATAATGGAATAAAAATATATGAAAACTCAAGTTCATACTGAATCTGCACCAGCAGCTATTGGTCCATACTCACAAGCTCTAGCATTTAAAGAGTTGGTATTTACTTCAGGTCAATTACCTTTAGATCCTGAGACTATGGCATTTCCTGAAGGTGGTATTAGAGAACAAGCTCGCCAATCACTAGCGAACCTAAAAGCGGTTCTTGAGCAAAGTGGCGCGGGTATCGATACGGTCCTAAAAACAACCTGCTTCTTAGGTAATATGGAAGATTTCGTGGCATTCAACGAAGTATATACTGAAGTATTTGGTACAGATTGTGCACCTGCACGTTCTTGCATTCAAGCAGGTCGCCTGCCAAAAGATGCTCTAATCGAAGTAGAAGCGATCGCTTATATCAAATAATGATGCTCAGGGCGATTGCTATCGCATCGCCCTTCCTCCTCACAATTTAAGTAGCTGCCATGTTGAAACTATCTCTGAACTCAAACTACAACGGTGAAACTAGCCCTTTATTTACTCATAAAGCCGCTAAGCAAACACGCGCATTCCACCAAAAAATCGACGGTTACCAACCGACACCACTCGTTTCTCTACCGACATTAGCGCAACACCTAGGTGTAAAAGCTATTCTAGTTAAAGACGAATCAAAACGTTTTGGTCTCAACGCGTTTAAAGTTCTTGGCGGCTCTTACGCATTAGGTCACCTACTCGCCGACCACCTAAACATGGATATCAGCGAAGTCGACTTAAAAACTGTATCAGAAAAACTACCCAAACCTCTCGTATTTACTACCGCGACCGCTGGTAACCATGGTACGGGTGTCGCATGGGCGGCTCGTGAAATGGGACAAAAGGCAGTGGTATATATGCCAAAAGGCTCACCTCAAGCAAGCGTTGAACGAATCCGTGGCTTAGGCGCAGAGTGTATTGTTACTGACGTGAATTACGATGACACCGTGCGTCTAGCAAGCCAAACGGCAAATAAAAATGGTTGGACATTGGTACAAGATACTGCATGGGAAGGTTATGAAACTATCCCAACTTGGATTTCACAAGGCTACATTACAATGGCCGATGAAGCACTTGAGCAAGCGCAAGCTGACGATATGGCACCAACACACATTATGCTTCAGGCTGGTGTGGGCGCGATGGCTGGTGGTGTTCTTGGTTACTTGGCTGATACGTTAGGCGCCGAAAATTTCAAAGCGATCATCGGGGAGCCAAGCGCTGCTGACTGTATTTTCCGCTCAGCACAAGCCGGCGATATGACACCAGTAACTGGCGATTTAACATCTATCATGGCTGGTCTGGCTTGTGGTGAGCCAAACCCTGTTACTTGGCCAATCCTACGTGACTGCTCTGACGCTTATGTATCAGCTGATGACAATATTGCTGCGCTCGGTATGCGTATCCTTGGTAACCCTCTAAAAGGTGACCAAGCTGTAATCAGTGGCGAATCGGGCGCTATTACAATGGGTATTCTCTATCGACTAATGACCACAGACGAAGGTAAAGTATTTGCTGAACAGCTAGGACTCGGTTCAGATTCGATTGTGATGATCTTTAGTACTGAAGGCGACACTAACCCAACGCGTTACCGTAATATCGTGTGGAACGGTACACACAGCTAATTATACCCGTTCAACTTGAAGATGCAGGTATCAGTATCTGTAATTCTGGATACAAGTGAGCCTGCAACTTCTGGTAACGTCACATCGAAAAATTTTTTGATAGCAGAGGTAAATGCTTCTTTGGAGGGGAAATAAACATTGTTCCTAACATGCTCATTCATGACTTTCCAAAGCCGCTCTATTGGATTTAAGTTTGGACTGTATGGGGGTAGCTCTATATTGAGTATTTTTGCCGCATTTCTCACCATTTCAGACCGATAATAAGCCGCACCATCAAGCACAATATGCACGGTTTGTTCTAGTGGATAATGCTCTTTCTTGAGTTTCCAAAAGAAGCGAACAATGCTCTCGCTATCTATCGTTTCATAATACCAATCACACTAATTAATTGGTCAATATAGTCCAATCTCTAAAGCAGAGCGAAATGACTCTGCTTTTGTCTGCACAAAAACGATGCCAAGCACTACACAACTTATCGACAATATCGTCGTAACATTCAAAGCACCTATTGGCTATTTCGTTCTGACGCAACCAACTCCATACCTGTTCTATTGGGTTGAATTCCGGTGAATAGGGCGGTATATGAATGATAGTGACGTTCTCGAATGCATCAGCAAGATAACTTTGATGCCAACTGGCTTGATCCATGATGACGACAGCATGTTTGTCTGTGGGTGTTGATTGAGAAATGAGCCTGAGTTGCTCTTTCATTGCTTCCATGTTGCTCATCGGAACAACAATAGCTTCAGTTTCTCCGGTATTCACGCACACCGCACCAAATAGGTACGCATACTCAAATTGCTGTTGTTGTACCGCTCTGGGGCGAGTCCCTTTTTCTGCCCATATTCGGGTGGTTGTGTTGCGCTGGCCAAATCTGGCTCCACCCCTTGGAAGCCAACAAGACAACTTTTATACAATCTCAGTATTGTGCATCTGTTTGAGTTGTTACTTTTGCTCAGAGGTCAGTACAATTTTCATAGTGAGTAGCATGATCCTGATTTAATGAGAAATCAAGCATCTTCAATAATCACGGGTATAAAAGCAAGCTTACAAGTTGATTGATGTGCCGTTTATTGCCAATAAGGTTAGCTTGTTGAAAGAGGATAACTCTCAAATTGAGCTCTCTAGTCATTAGAGCTTGCATGGCTAGAGTGCTCAATTTACTTGGTGGCTTAATCGCTTAATATCACTGATAACGAAAAATCAGGACTGATGGTTTAAAGCGATCTAAGGTTAACGAGGCTTTGGCATAGGACTGCGATGATTAACTGATATGGCCGGGCAGATCGTAAGTTCCTGATTTAGTTCTATCGAATTACGCAAAAAAGCCCGTTGTAATACTCCATATAGAATGCCCCCAAGTAGTCCGCATTTGCTCTGGAACTAAAAAGTTAAAATATCTCTCGGTAACTAAACAACCCTTGACTGCCACCTGTATGCAAAAATAGTTGTTTGCTACCAGGTTTTATGATGCCTTTTGTTGATAAATCAAATAGCCCTGACATGGCCTTACCAGTGTAGACTGGATCAAGAAGAAGGCCCTCAAGTTGAGCGCAGCGCTTCACCGCTTGAATCATTTCTTGAGTGATGATGCCATACCCTTGGCCATAGTAGCTACCGTCAGTGAAAACTCTGTCTTTGGATAGATTTACATCAAGATCTAAATAAGCGAGGATATTTTTTAGCTGAGTTTCAACTAGAGTTTTTTGTTCTTCTGTTGAGCGACTTACAGTAATACCCAATACCGGAATATCCGATTTGGCGGAAATTAACCCAGCTAATAAGCCAGCTTGAGTACCAGCACTGCCCGTAGCAAGGATGATTTGATCTATTTGAAGATTTTGTTCTTCAATTTGCGACAATATTTCATAAGCACATCTAACGTATCCCATGCTACCAATTACGTTAGAACCTCCCATTGGTACAAAATAAGGTTTTCGACCTTGCTCTTCTAGTTCCGTGATCACTTTTTGTGCGTGTAGGTTGCAATCGTCCCCTTCTTTCACTGAGTGAACTTTTGCTCCAAGTAAATGATCAAGCAACATGTTTCCATTGTTGTAATAATCGGTTTTTGGTGTGCCGATGACATCTTCCAAAACTAATTCACAATCTAAGCCAAATTTAGCCGCGGCAGCCGCAGTTTGCCAGGGCGGGATCGCACTTTGTTAACAGATGTGATCTAATAACCTCAAACCCTTTGCTATGTGCCCATTTTGAACTTAATTGAACATTTGTCAGTCGTTGAAGATACCCGTTCTGACATTAATCAAAA